>JAIFMO010000042.1 GCA_020048435.1 Sulfuritalea sp. | reverse complement strand
GGCCGTCCGGCAGTCGCAGGATGCCGCCTTCGCCACGCATCGCCTCAGTGATCAGGAATGACTTGGCATGTGGATGGTAAAGGCAGGTCGGGTGAAACTGGATGAATTCCATGTTCGCCACCCGACACCCCGCCCGCCAGGCCATGGCGATACCGTCCCCAGTCGCTGTGTCCGGGTTGGTGGTGTAAAGATAAACCTTGCCGGCGCCGCCGGTGGCGAGCACCGTATGGCTGGCGCCCACGGTATGGATGCGGCCACTGGCAATATCCAACACATAGGCGCCCCAGCAGCGATCACTTGCCAAGCCGAGTTTTGCGCCGGTAATCAGGTCGACGGCAATATGGTTTTCCAGAATGGAGATATTCGGGTGCGCGCGCACCTTGCCGGTCAAGGTTTCCTGAACTGCCGCACCCGTTGCATCCGCGGCATGGATGATGCGGCGATGGCTGTGACCGCCCTCGCGGGTCAGGTGGAAACCGAAGGGAGAACTGTCGCGCGTGAAGGGCACGCCCTGATCTATCAGCCAGTCGATGGCGGCACGGCTGTGCTCGACGACGAAATGCGTCGCCGCCGGATCGCACAGGCCGCCGCCGGCGGTAAAGGTGTCCTGAATATGCGCTTCGATGGAATCGGCGCGGTCGAGCACACCGGCAATGCCTCCTTGCGCCCATGCGGTGGCGGTATCGTCGAGCGCACGCTTGGTCACCAGCGCGACCGTGTGGCTCTCAGCCAGACGAAGAGCGAGCGACTGGCCGGCCAGCCCGCTGCCGATGACGAGAACGTCAAACCGATGCAAGAATTGTTCATTCATCCTGCGGCGGAATATAGCATGAGCTTTCGCCCCTCCCTTTGTGTCCGGTATCGGTGCCTGGAATCGGTAACAAAATGGAACTTGGCACGCCAACGCCTGTCTCCTGTTCCGATTGACGCTGTGAGTGAGCCAGGCCGGATTTGGGCATCGGGTATACTGCGGAACGTCCGCTTCAGTCGGGCGACATATCCGGAGATTACCAGCATGGGGATACACGGCCGATGGGAGAGCGCGAAGCGGATCAGTTGCTGGTCGAGCGGGTACAGGCGGGAGACAAACAGGCTTACGGGCTGCTCGTTTCCAAGTACCAGCGCAAACTATTGCGGCTGATATCGAGATTGGTTCGCGATGCCGCCGAGGCCGAGGACGTGGCGCAGGAGACCTTCCTCAAGGCCTACCGGGCGCTGCCAAATTTCCGCGGCGAAAGTGCTTTCTATACATGGCTTTACCGCATTGGCGTCAATACAGCAAAAAACTGGCTGATCGCCAATGGCCGGCGGACGCCGACGAGCAGCGGCATAGATTGCGAGGACGCGGAAAACCACGACGAAGGCGAGTTACTGCGCGATGTCGATACACCTGAGCACTTGTTGATGTCTAAGCAGATCGCCGATACGGTAAATATGGCAATGGCGAGTTTGCCCGAGGAATTGCGCACCGCAATCACCCTGCGCGAAATCGAGGGGCTTTCCTATGAGGAAATTGCAGAAGTGATGGATTGTCCGATCGGCACGGTCAGATCGAGAATATTCAGAGCGCGCGAAGCGGTCGCGCAGAAGTTGCGTCCCCTGCTCGACACAGGGCCGGATCGGAGGTGGTAGGCATGGGTAGCAAGGGTGGTTTTGGCAGTATGGGTACCGAAGTTTCGGCGTTGGCGGACGGAGAACTAAACGCGCACGAGGTGGCGGATATTGTTGCTTCCCTGCGGCAGGATGTTGAATTGCGCGTGGCCTGGAATGACTACCAGATGATTGGTGCGGCACTTCGCCGGGAAACTCGCCTGTCGCAAGAACTGACAGCTCGCGTCATGACTGGCTTGAGTCTGGAACCCGTCGTGCTTTCGCCCCAACCGAGGTTGCAATCGAAACAGGCCGTTGCCTGGCAGCGCTCGCTGATGACGCTGACGACGATGGCTGCGTCGGCCGCCGGCGTAGCCGTGGTGGCCTGGATGGCCTTTTCTTCGCAGATGGTTAACCGTTCGCCAGCCTCGTCAGAACTGGCCCAGGCGCCGGTCGGCGCCGCCAACCTCGCTGAAGCGGCAATCAAGCCGGGCGCGCGGGAGGATATGCGTGAATACCTCATCGCACACCAGGCGCACGCGCCTATTTCGCAAATGCCCGGCGGTACGCAAAATATCCGTCTTGTCTCGGTTTCCGGGGGGCTGGATCGCCGATGAATCTGTCGATTACCGTGCCCTCGCGGCGCAGTCAGCAGCGAAGACTGCTGTTCCTGGCACTCGCCATGCTCTCTGCGCTCTGGGGTATGACCCGGCCCGCGGCCGCGCAGATGCCGGACGACGGCATGCAATGGCTGCAACGGGCCGCGCGGGCTGCGCAGAATTTGACCTACACCGGCACCTTCGTCTATCGCAGCGGGACTGTCGCCGAAACATCGCGCATTACCCACCTCGTCGATGCGGCGGGTGAAGCCGAGCGGATAGAGGTTCTGGATGGCAGTCTGCGCGAAGTGGTGCGCATCGACGACGAGGTCAAGTGCTACCTGCCGGAAAACCGCACCGTCGTTGTCGAACAGCGCTCGGCGCAACGCGGTTTTCCTGCGCGGCAATCGATCAAATCGGTCAATTTTGGGGGTATCGGCGAAAACTATACGGTGCGCAAGGGGGCTCCCGGCCGTGTCGCGGGCATGGAAAGCCAGCTTATCCTGATCGAACCGCGCGACAGCCTCCGTTATGGGCAGCGGTGGTGGATCGACATCCAGTCAGGCTTGCTGGTCAAGGCCATTCTGATCGGCGATCAGGGTGAACCGCTCGAAACCTTCACTTTTTCGGAGTTGCGTATTGGTGGATCGGTTGATCGGGCCTCGATCAAACCCTCGGGACGTATGAACGCCTCCAACTGGCTGGTGCGGAAACCCTACGCCGTCGATAGTCGGCAGGATGACGGCATGTGGCAGTTCCGTACATCGCTGCCCGGCTTCCACAAGGTATCCGGGATGAAGCGGCAAACTCGCGCCGACGTCCCGCCTGGGTCGCATTGGATTTTTTCCGATGGCCTCGCCGCCGTTTCCGTGTTTATTGATCCGCTTATCGTTCAGGCGGAAAAACCGGAGACTGGCCTCTTCGCCATGGGGGCGGTTAATGTTTACAAGCGCATTCTTGGCGATAATTTGATCGTTGTGATGGGTGACGTGCCTCACGCGGCGTTGCGGCAACTCGGCGACGGCATCGAGGCCAGACGGAAATGAGCGCATCGTTTATCAATCATCAGGCTAATCACCTTTCAGGCAGGGTGATGCGACTGGACGGTAACTATGCCTGGGTCGAAATCGGCACTGTATCGGCCTGCGGCACCTGTGAGGAGCAGGGTGCCTGCGACAGTGGCTTGCTGGGTTCGTCGCTGCTGCCGTACCGCTACCACCGACTTTTTAACAAAATCGGCGCAAAGGCGGGTGACGTCGTCACGGTGTCCGTTCCCGATGGCGGCGTGCTGGCGGCGGCGTTGCTGGCTTACGTGATGCCCTTGCTGCTGGGCATTGCCGGTGCTGCGATCGGTATGCGGCTGGGAATGCATGATCGCCATGCCGTTCTGGGGCTACTGGCCGGGCTTGGAATTGGCTGGCTAGCCTTACATTTTCTGACAAGAAATAGGGAACCCCCCGCACTGATTGCGCTCCAATCGCCCGTTGCTTGCAATACCATTCATCTGCATAAACGTCTTCATGAGGAATATTGAATATGAAACGCATCGTGCTTGCTCTTTATCTATTGTGTTTTGCCGGCCTGTCATCGGCGCAAGTTCGCGAACTTCCCGATTTTGCCGACCTCGCCGAGAAGCAGGGACCGGTGGTAGTCAACATCAGTACCACGCAAATTGTCCGAAATAATCGGTCAGTCTTGTCGCAACTGCCGTTCGGAGAGGACGATCCCGCATTCGAACTGTTCAAGCGTTTCATTCCCAACCACCCCGGCGTGCCGCGCGAGTTCGAGAACAAATCGCTGGGTTCCGGCTTCATCGTCAGCGCCGACGGTTATATCCTGACCAACGCCCATGTGGTTGACGATGCCGACGAGGTGGTGGTCAAACTCATCGACAAGCGCGAATTCAAAGCGAAGGTGATCGGCTCGGACAAGCGCACCGACGTGGCCCTGATCAAGATCGAGGCGGGCGGCCTGCCGGTTGCCAAACTTGGCGAACCGGGGAAATTGCGCGTCGGTGAATGGGTTGCGGCCATCGGCTCACCTTTTGGATTCGAGAATACGGTTACTGCCGGCATCGTCAGCGCCAAGGGGCGATCACTGCCACAGGAAAACTACGTGCCGTTCATTCAGACCGACGTGGCCATCAACCCCGGTAATTCCGGTGGACCGCTGTTCAACATGAAGGGTGAAGTGGTCGGCGTCAACTCGCAGATTTTCAGTCGTTCGGGTGGTTATCAGGGGATTGCCTTCGCCATTCCCATCGATGTGGCGATGGATGTCCAGTCGCAACTGAAGTCTGGCGGCAAGGTCAGTCGTGGCCGCTTGGGTGTGACCATTCAGGAAATCACCAAGGAATTGGCTGACTCATTCGGGCTGGCCAAAGCCAGCGGGGCACTGGTGACGGCGGTTGAAAAGGGTTCGCCCGCCGAGAAGGCCGGTATCGAGGTGGGTGACGTTATTCTCAAATTCGAAGGCAAGCCGGTTGTGCGCTCCAGTGACCTGCCGCTCATGGTCGGCTCGACCAAGCCGGGAACTCGCGGCACCGTGCAGGTGTCGCGCAAGGGTGTCTTGAAGGATGTCGGTATCTCTGTTGGCGAAATGATCGAAGAAAAAACCGCCAGCAAGAGCAATCGTCGGAACAAGTCAAACGAACCAGCTTCCAACAAGTTGGGATTGGTATTGTCCGAGCCGAGTGGCGAACAGAAAAAGCAACTGGGAAGCAGCGGCGGACTCGTTGTCGAAGAGGTGCGCAATGGCGCGGCGCGCACCGATCTCCGCCAGGGCGACATCATTCTGGCCTTGGTGAGCAAGGGCGTTCATACGGAGGTGCGTTCGGTGACGCAGTTCAACGGTATGCTGGCCAAGTTCGACAAGACTTCGACCATCACGCTACTGGTTCGTCGCGGCGATGCGCAGACTTTTATCACCATCAAAGGCGTGGGTGACAAATAGGCTGAAGCTCTACAGTCGGCAGTATTGCCACCTCTGCCACGACATGCTCGCCGCGCTCGACAGTTTGCGCGACGAGTTTGCATTCGAGGTCGAGGTGGTGGATATCGACGCTGTTCCTGTACTGACCAAAAAATACAATGAACTGGTGCCTGTGCTTGAAGCCGGCGAGCGGGAGCTTTGTCGCCACATTATTGACCTAGCCGAGGTTCGAGCGTATTTGAGTGCGTCCAATCAGTGAAGCAAATCTCAATTTGGCATTGGGTTTAGACGTCGCCTTCCTCGTTGCTGTCCATCAGGAACAGCGTCGACTCGATCTCAAAGCGGCCGTGGGGCGATGCCATGGCGATCAGCGTCTGGCCGGGTTGCACCAAAAAGTCGGCGCCCGGATTGAATACCCAGTCGCCACGCGTGCGGACCGCCAGCAGCACGTAACTGGCCCCTTTCAGATTGAGGGCGCCGAGGGTCTTGGGTGTGAGTGTCTGTGGTACCACCACTTCCTCGATGCGCAATTTGTGCTCGGAGCGCAACATCTCGTCGAGAAAGGAGACGACGTGAGGTCGCACCATCGCCGATGCTATTCGCATTCCGCCGGTGAAGTTGACCGATACGACGGCGTCGGCGCCGGCTTTCTTCATCTTTTCGCCATTGCGTGTTTCATTGCAGCGCGCAATGATGCGAGCGGCGGGGTTCATCTGCTTGGCCGTAAGCGCGATCATCAAGTTGCGCGAGTCGTCGCCGGTAACGGCAAAGACGCCCTTGGCCTCGGCGACGTTGGCGGCCAGCAGCATATCGTCATCGGAAGCGTCGCCTTGAAGGTAAAGCATCCCTGATCGCTTTTCGGCATGGGCTTCGAGTATTTCGGCGCTCTCGTCGATGGCGATGTAGTGGCGGTTGGTTGCTTCGAGTTCTTCCGCGATGTTGTGACCGACGCGGCCGAAGCCGCAGAGGATGTAGTGCCCGCGCAGTTTCTTCATCGTTTTTTCCATGCGTTTCCTCCGTAGCGTCTTGTCGAAGTCGGCGGCGAGGACGATGGCCGTCACGCTCGAAAAGAAGTAGGTCATGATAGCGATGCCCGAAAAGGCAATCGCCATGGTGAATATTTCACGCTCCGGCTTGTGGTAAATCTCGACACCGGCGCCGTAGCCAATGGTGGCGACCATCAGAAAAGTCATGTAGAGCGCGTCGATCCAACTGGTGTCGGGGCCACCGAGGTAACGGTAGCCTACGGTGCCAATGGCCGTGACGCCGCTAAAAGCGGAAAGCGCGATGTAGATCGACAGCCGTGCGCGGCGGTAGACGTCGGCGGTATCGTCGTTGGTATTCATGTGGAATGACGACGGGCACGCTGGCGCCAGGCGTGAACGAGATAGATGCGCCAAGCCAGTTGCACTGCAATATAGCCGGACAGCGCAAGGACAGAGGCTAGTAGTACAAGGCCGACCCCCAGCGGCCGGCCAAGCTGTAGCATCCAGTCGACCAGGCTTGACAACCAGGCCAGGATGCCTTCCGCGCCATATTCGGGCGGCGCGACGAAGTCGCTGCCATTGCCGCCAAGGACCAGTTTGCCCATGCCGAACGCAACGATGTAGAGCGGTACGATGGTCAGCGGGTTGGTGTAGAACGTAGTAAAAAGGGCCAACGGCAAATTTACGCGGAAAAGCAGGGCGAAAATGGCCGCGCCCACCATCTGCAAGGGACCGGGAATCAAACCACAGAAGAGCCCGGCAGCGACGGCACCCGCAGCGGAATGGCGATTGAGGTGCCACAGACGCGGGTGGAGCAGGGGGCCGGCAAACGGGGCCAGCCAGCGGTTGCGAAGGATGGACTGATGATCAGGCAGGTATTGGCGAAGGCGCTTGCGCATGCGGTGGATTTTAGCGGTATCTGGTCTAATCACGGGCTATGCGTATCGCCATAGTCGCTTTTGCCGCCGGCATTGCCTGGTTGCAATGGCAGCCATCCCTTCTCGCGGTTTCCGATTTTCCCGCCTTGTCGATCATCGCTGCTTTGGCGGCACTTTCCTTGCTGCTGGCGGGTCTGGCCCGAACCCCGGTTCCGTGGCTGCCTTGGCGTGCGGTTACGACGACATTGGGCGTGTTGTTGGCGTTCCTGCTGGGCATCGCATGGGCCAACTGGCTGGCGCAGGCGCGACTGGCCGACGCACTGCCGGTTGCGGCCGAGGGGCGCGACATTGTCGTGGTGGGCGTCGTGGCCGGACTCCCGCAGTCTTTCGAGAACGGCCTGCGTTTCGACTTCGATGTCGAGACGGCAGCTACAACCCTGCCTTCGCGATTATCGCTGGCCTGGTATCGGGGATATCCTGGGTCTCACGGCGAGCAGGATGACGATGTCCATGCGGCGCCGGCACTGCATGCCGGGGAACGCTGGCGGCTGCGGGTGCGATTGAAGCGGCCGCACGGTAACTTCAATCCTCATGGCTTCGATGATGAGGGCAATACCCGTCTCGACGATTTCGTTACGCGGCCCAGCTATGTGGTCGAGCAATTGCGCGAGGTGATCCGCGAACGCTATGTGAGCGTTCTGGGCGATCCGCGGGCAGGCGGCGCGGCTTACGGTGGCGTGCTCCAGGCTCTGGCCATTGGCGACCAGCGGGCCATCGAACCCGAACTGTGGCGCATATTTGCGCGCACCGGCGTTACGCACCTGATGTCGATTTCCGGCCTGCACGTCACCATGATCGCGGGTTTGGTATGGTGGCTGGTGTCGTGGCTATGGCGCCGCTCGTCACGGCTACCCTTGCTGCTGCCGGCGCAGAAGGCGGCGGCGCTGGCCGGCTTTGTCGGGGCGCTTGCCTATTGCCTGCTGGCCGGATTCGCGGTGCCGGCGCAACGCACGCTCTACATGCTGGGGGTGGTGGCGCTGGCCTTGTGGTCGGGGCGCACGGCAAGTGGCAGCCGCATCCTGGCGCTGGCGCTGCTGGTGGTATTGTTGCTCGACCCGTGGGCGGTGCTGGCGGCGGGTTTCTGGCTCTCCTTCGGCGCGGTCGGCCTGCTGTTCTACATTAGCGCCGGTCGGCTGAGCGGGGGGTACTGGCTGGCGGCGTGGGCACGCGCGCAGTGGGCCGTGACGTTGGGCATGATCCCGGCGCTGCTGGCGCTGTTCCAACAGTTTTCGTTGTCCTCGCCGCTAGCCAATGCGGTGGCGATTCCTGTGGTAAGTTTTCTGGTGACGCCGCTGGCGCTGGTGGGCGCCTTGCCACTGGCCGATCCCCTGCTGTGGCTTGCCCACTGGATACTGTCGAACTTGATGCTGCTGCTGGAATGGCTGGCGGACGCACCGTGGGCCATCTGGCAACAGCATGCGCCGCGTGGATTTCCGGCGCGCTGGCTGGGGTTGGTGGCACTCTTGCCGTTGTTCCTGCTGCCGCCCGAGCGCCCCGAGGCTGGCGTCGCGAGGATTGTGACACTCGATGTCGGGCAAGGCTTGGCGGTGCATGTGCAGACCGCAACGCATGACCTGTTGTTCGATACCGGGCCGGCTTTCTCGTTCGAGGCCAATAGCGGCAACCGCATCATCGTGCCCTATCTGCGCGCGACCGGCGTGCGGCGGCTCGATGGCATGATCGTCAGCCACACGGACATCGACCACTCCGGCGGCGCACTTTCGGTGAGCGAGGAGGTGCCGATCGGCTGGCTGCGGACTTCTTTGGCGGCGAATCACGTAATATCGGCGTTACCGGTGCCTAACCGATGGTGTGTCGATGGCGAGACGTGGACGTGGGACGATGTTCGCTTCGAAATGCTGCACCCGACAGCCGATGATTATTCCAGTGGCCAAATCCACAAGAGCAATGATTTTTCCTGCGTACTGAAGGTGACGGCAGCCGGGCGCTCGATGCTGCTCACTTCAGACATCGAGGCGCTCTCCGAAGCGGCCCTACTGGCGCGATGGCGCCAGCGGCTGGCTGCCGACGTGCTGCTGGTGCCGCACCACGGCAGCCGTACTTCGTCGACACCGGAATTTGTGGCGGCGGTGGGTGCGCACGAGGCGATTTTCCCTGTCGGCTATCGCAATCGCTTCGGCCACCCCAGGGCAGACGTGGTGGCGCGTTACGATGGAAATGGGGCGAGGCTGTGGCGTACCGACCGCGATGGCGCCCTGACAGTCAATCTGGCGCCATCCGGCGTTACCATCGCAGCGGAGCGCGCCAAACGGCGGCGTTATTGGCATGGATTATGATCCCACCCCGAACACCTTCAATTTGCTTGGTTCTGCTCTCCCGGAGCGAGAAGCACTTGGGGCGGCCCGGCGTGTTTCTGGAGAGGAGTATTCAATGCGCGAACGCAAGGTACAGTGCCTTAGCCCGATGGGCTTTCATGATATGGCCTACACGGAATGGGGCGATCCGGCCAATCCACGCGTGCTGGTCTGCGTCCATGGCCTGACGCGCTGTGGCCGCGATTTCGATTTTATGGCGCAAGCGCTGGCAGATGAATTTCGGGTTATTTGCCCCGACGTGGTCGGGCGTGGCCGTAGCAGCTGGCTGAAAAACCCGGCGCTCTACGGTATTCCACAATATTGCACCGACTTGGTGACGCTGTTGGCACGGCTCGATGCGGAGACTGTGAATTGGTTCGGCACCTCGATGGGTGGCCTGATCGGCATGGCGCTGGCGGCGCCGGAAAACTCGCCCATTGCCCATCTGGTGCTCAATGATGTGGGTCCGGTGATTTCGGCGGAGGCAATTGCGCGTATTGGTGAATATGTTGGCAGGACACCGCGTTTTGCCGATCTAGGCCAAGCCGAGATCTACCATCGCGTTGTGTTCGCTTCCTTTGGCCAGCTGAGCGACGCGCAGTGGCGCCACCTGACCGAACAGGGCGTTCGCCAAGCCGATGACGGGCTGTGGGATATTCACTACGATCCGGCGATTGCCGAGCCCTTCCGTCAGGCGATGCAGGTCGAAGGCGGTGCCCGGAACATGACGCTGTGGACCATGTATGAGGCGATCCGCTGCCCGACGCTGGTGGTGCGCGGCGAGAATTCGGATTTGCTGACGCGCGAGACCGTGGCGGAAATGGCGCGGCGCGGACCAAAAGCGGCAACGGTGGAGGTTGCCGCCGTCGGTCACGCACCGACTTTCATGGATGAGGCGCAAGTTGCCATCGTGCGCAGTTTTCTCGCCAGGGAGATGCGGTAGAATCGCGGCCGTGGCGGGTCTCCCCGCATTGCGGGATGGTGAATCTGGTCAGGTCCGGAAGGAAGCAGCCACAGCCATTAAACGCAAGTGCCGGGGGTCAGGCTCGCCACCCCTCATTCTTCTTCCGCTTTTTCCTGCTCCTGCTCCCGTTGCTGCCGCAACATCCCCTTACAAAGCCGCGCTGTTCTGTCACAAGTCGCTTACAGGGCGCGGTTTGAATGCATCCATCGCCACGGGGCGAACATTTTTCAGGAGACGGCAATGGAATCGAATAAAAGTTTTTTCATGACAATCTTGGCCGCAGGCATTCTTGGCACCACAGCGCTCGCCTGGGCCCAGCCCGGCATGGGCGGTGCTGGTGGTTGCGGCATGGGCCAGGCAGGCACGAATTGCCCTCAAGGCATGGGTATGGGTGGCATGGGCGGCGCGCAAGGCATGGGGCGTAGCGGCGCGAAGTTCGATCCGGCGGTTCGTGCCGAACGGCATTTGAACCTACTCAAGACCGAACTCAAGCCCACCGCTCAGCAGGAGCCTTTGTGGAACGCCTTCGCCGAGAAGGCCAAGGCCGAGGCCGGCAAAGGCATGCAGGCAATGCGTGACAAGGCGCAGGACCAAAAACTCACCGCGCCCGAGCGCATGACGCAGCGAAACGTGGCGATGAAGGAGCGGCTGGCGGCGCACGAGGCGGTAACCGAGTCGTTCAAGCGTCTCTACGACGCATTGACTCCGGAGCAGAAGCAGATCGCCGACCAGCATATGAGCCGCATGGGGCCGAAGGGTGGCAAGGGCAATCAGGGTGGCGGGCAGCAGCGGATGAAGCCGGGCCAGTCCGGGCCGCAGGGCATGGGCGGCACGGAGGGCATGGGCGAACGTCGTCCGGGCTGAGTCATAACGCCCACGCATGGCGGGGCACTCCCAAGGGGTGCCCCTTTTCATTGGTAGAATCGCTCCCATGAGCTATCAGGTTCTCGCCCGCAAGTGGCGTCCCAAGTCGTTTGCCACGCTGATCGGGCAGGAGCATGTCGTCAGGGCGCTGACCCATGCCCTCGAACAGCAGCGCCTGCACCACGCCTACCTATTTACTGGCACACGCGGGGTCGGCAAGACAACCTTGGCCCGCATCCTCGCCAAGGCGCTCAATTGCGAGACCGGCATTTCGGCTGTTCCCTGTGGCGTTTGTTCATCCTGCACCGAAATCGATAGTGGCCGCTTCGTCGATCTGATCGAGGTTGATGCGGCGACCAATACCAAGGTCGACCAGATGCGCGAACTGCTCGACAACGCCGTGTATGCCCCGACGCGCGGGCGCTTCAAGGTGTTCGTCATCGACGAAGTGCACATGCTGTCCAATAACGCCTTCAACGCCATGTTGAAGACGCTGGAAGAGCCACCCGAACACATCAAGTTCATCCTCGCCACCACCGATCCGCAGAAGATTCCGGTGACGGTGCTCAGTCGCTGCCTTCAGTTCAATCTCAAGCAGATGCC
Source organism: Sulfuritalea sp. (assembly GCA_020048435.1). Lineage (GTDB taxonomy): Bacteria > Pseudomonadota > Gammaproteobacteria > Burkholderiales > Rhodocyclaceae > Sulfurisoma. Next base: position 2,400 of record JAIFMO010000042.1, on the reverse strand, counting down.
GCCTGGGCATATCGTCGATCATCTCGCCCGTATTCTTGATGCAGAGCAGGTTGCTTGCGAGCCGGCTGCGCTGCGCCATGTCGCCAAGGCCGCAGCTGGTTCGATGCGCGATGCGCTTTCCCTGCTCGATCAGGCCATCGCCCACGGCGCCGGGCGCGTTGGGGAGGAGGATGTGCGCGACATGCTTGGCACCGTCGGCGAGGATCATCTTTATGCGATTCTCGATGGCCTCGCGGCGGCTGATGTGCGGGCCATGCTGGCCGTGGCCGACGCGATGGATGTGCGCAGTCTCAGTTTCGATTCTGCCTTGCAGGAACTGGCGACGCTGTTTCACCGCATCGCGCTGGCGCAATTTGCGCCGCAGGCCCTTGTTGACGAGTCCGAGCGGCAGCGCCTTGCGCTTTACGCCGCCGCGTTCGACCGTGAATTCCTGCAACTGTGCTACCAGATCGCCATCCACGGCCGCGACGATCTGCCGCTGGCGCCGGATGAGTACGCCGGTTTCACGATGACGCTGCTGCGACTCATTGCTTTCCGTCCGGAAATGCCGGCGCTGCTGGGTGGCGGTGCGGCGACGCCGGTTGCTGTTGCCGCCCCCGCGCCGGGTTCGATCTCCCGGCCATCTTCCCGGACGCCGCCGTCCATCGCCGCGCCTTCATCGCCGCGCACTGCCGTACCGCTACCGCCGACTTTTTCAGCGTCCGAGCCGGTGGAACCGCCGTCAACCGTCGTTTCTCAGGTTGTTCCAGCCGTCATTCCCATACCCCTCCCTGCCGTCGCGCCCGTTGTCGCGTCTGGCGGGGCGACCAACTGGCACCTCATCTCCGAGCGCCTGACGCTGACCGGCATGGCCAAGCAGCTGGCCCAGCATTGCGAACTAGCCGAACTGGCCGAGTCGCAGATAACGCTGCGCCTGCCGCCGGCACACAAGCACCTGCTGGTTAATAAGGCGCAGCAAGACAAGTTGCAGGCCGAACTGCAAATCCATTTTGCGCGCCCGCTCAAACTCAGCATCGTGCTGGCGGATGTGCAGGGCGAAACCCCGGCGGTACGCACCGCCACCGAGCGGCGCGAGCGGCAGGACCGCGCCATCGCGGCGATCGAACAGGATCCCTTCGTGCGCGAAGTGGTGGACCTGTTCGACGCCAGCATCGACGAATCGACGATCAAACCCGTTTGAAGGAGTAAGGTGTATGTTCAATAAAGGCGGCATTGCCGGATTGATGAAGCAGGCCCAGCAGATGCAGGCCAACATGGCGAAAGCGCAGGAAGAACTGGCGCTGCTGGAGGTAGAGGGCCAGGCAGGCGCCGGCATGGTCAAGGTGGTGATGACCTGCAAGCATGACGTCAAGCGGGTCATCATCGATCCCTCGGTGATGGACGACAAGGAAATGCTCGAAGACCTGATCGCGGCGGCATTGAACGACGCCAACCGCCGCGCCGAGCAGACCATGCAGGACAAGATGGGTTCCTTTACGGCGGGTCTGAATCTGCCGCCAGGCATGAAACTTCCGTTCTGACGTGAGTTTGCCCTCCAGCCTCGACGAACTGATCGAGGCGTTGCGCTGCCTGCCCGGCGTCGGCCCCAAGTCGGCGCAGCGCATGGCCTTTCATCTGCTGCAACGCGACCGTCGCGGCGCCGGCCGCCTTTCCGCGGCACTGCGTCGTGCGCTGGAAACGCTGCAACACTGCGCGCGCTGTAATTCATTTACCGAAGCGGAAATCTGCGACCGTTGCGTCTCGTCCAAGCGTGACCCGGCGCTATTGTGCGTGGTTGAAATGCCGGTCGACCTCAATACGATGGAGCAGACCCACGCCTTCAACGGACTCTACTACGTGCTGCTGGGGCGTTTATCGCCGCTGGACGGCATTGGCCCGCGCGAACTCGCCTTTGAACGACTGCTTGCTCGCGCCAGTGACGGCGTGGTGAAGGAAGTGATCCTCGCCACCAACTTCACCAACGAGGGCGAAGCCACCGCCCATTACCTTTCCGAGATGCTGCATGCGCGCGGTCTCAAGGTGAGTCGTATCGCCCGCGGCCTGCCTGTTGGCGGCGAGATCGAATACACCGACGCCGCTACCGTGGCGCAGGCGCTGATCGAGCGGCGTGACTATTGAACCTATTTTCCTCAGTTGGCGCCATTGAAGCTGTTGCAAACTCCGATCTGACGGAGGTATCCGGGAAAAAGGGAGGGTCGCCCAATGGGTGTAGGGGAATTTGAGCGCAGAGCGCTGGCAAGTAGTTAAGTATTGTATGCGTAACACATCAAATGAAAAAACCCGCTAAACCTAGTGGTAGAGCGGGTTTCATGGTATTTGGCGGAGAATAAGGGATACTCCACTTTTTAAATAATTACCTAATAAAACATGTAGTTATAATATCATGGCTTCTTTGTTTTG
>JAIFMO010000214.1 GCA_020048435.1 Sulfuritalea sp. | reverse complement strand
GACTCCACCCGGGACGAGGCGTCGGTAATCAGTGTCTTGACTTCATTGGCGGCGGTTGCACTGCGCTGGGCGAGTTTTCTGACTTCGCTGGCGACGACCGCGAATCCTCGGCCATGCTGGCCGGCGCGTGCTGCCTCGACAGCGGCATTCAAGGCCAGAATGTTCGTCTGGAATGCGATGCTGTCGATAATGCCGACGATGTCGACTATCCGTTTGGCACTGGCGTCGATGTCATTCATGGTGCCGACGACACGCCGCACTGCCGTTTGCCCCTGTTTGACCTCTTCGGCAGCCTTCCGCGCCATTTCATTGACCTCGCGGGCGCCTTCGGCATTGTTGCGCACGGTGGTGTTGAGTTGTCCCATGAAATTAGAGACTTCTTCGAGGTTGCGCGCCTGGGTTTCGGTCCGGTGGGAGAGATCCATGTTGCCCGAGGCGATATCGCGTACCGACTCGTCGATGGTCCGGGCGGCCTCTTTGATCTGGCCGATGACGTTGCGCAACTGCTCGATGGTTGCGTTGGTGTCTTTCTGCAAATCGGCAAAGATGCCGCGATTATTCCCCTCGATCTGATGCGTCAGATCGCCGTTGGACAAGCGACTCAGTACCGCCGAGGTTTTCTCCAGTGCCTGCCGGGTTGTTTCGAGGAAGCCGTTGATGCCATCGCTCAGGACAACGAAAAACCCTTCCTTGCCTTCCCGGGGGATGCGCAATGTCAGTTGGCCCTGATTGGCCGCCGCGACAATCTCGCTGATTTCATGTTCGACACGAACCTCGTTGGTGCGGTCCTGCCATTGCGTCGCACGTCCGATTGGGCGGCCGTCCCGGTCCCGTACCTGGACGAAGGTGATGCGCAGACTGTGCTCGGCGAATGCGACATCGAGCGTGCGCACCGTGTCGACGTCGCCCTGAAAGGCTTCGCGTGCCTGGCTACCGTCAAAAAGAGCACTCAATTTCCGCCCAAACAGGTCGGTCACGGTGGTGACCTCCAGCCGGCTTTTCAGGGACGGCAATAACGTGGTGAGGAGCGTTGTCGCGGCCGTATTGATGTAGATGATCGCATTGTGTTCGTCCGTGAGCACCATCGACGTTGCCGAACCATCGAGCGCGATACGGATGCGCTGATTTTCCATCGCGACTTTTCGCTCTGCGTCTATCCGCGCGATCAGATTTGATTGCATGAGCGCCAGCGCTGCCAGAAGTTGGCCCATTTCATCATCGCTGTGCGGTTCGATGAGGTTGTCCATGCGGTCACGATGGCCAGGGTAATGACCAGCAAGCCCGCCGCAATCATGAGCGCCAGATTAACCACGAAGCGTTGGGTGGCCAACGTGGCTTCCTTGAGCGATATTTTCATGCTGACGACGCCAAGGACATCACCCTCCTTGGCATTGACATGGCAACCGAGACAGTCTTTGCCGAGATAATTTCGCGCCGCTTTGGCCGGCAATATCGCGGTCAGAACTTCCTGTTCGCTGTCGTGTTGAAAATAGGCGGTTCCGTTGTCGAGCACCCGTTGTTCCGCCGGCGTGGGCGCTTCGCCCGTACCCGCACCAAACAGAGCCACGACAGGCATGCCCCGCAATACGCGCAGGTCGTTGATATCCTGGGTATTGCGTACCTGGTCGAGGTAGATGGCGCGTTGTGACACCGTTCCGGTCAGCATCATGGCGGTGATGCTGGCCATGGTCATTTGGTGAACATTTTCGGCCTGTTGCCGGGCGCGTTCTTCCGTGGTGCGAACCTGGTCGGAATAAAGCCAAAGCATCATCGCGACAACGGCGGTGACAACCATCAGCCAGATGCCTCCGACGAGGCGCACCCAGATGGGCCAGTGATGTATGTGCCAACGGTTATCGCTCATTTTGCTCTGCTTAGAAAAGGCGGGACACGATGAGGCCCGTGACGGCATCAAACAGGGTGTTTTCTTGCTCCAGCAAGTCTTCCATGAGACGGGCTAGCTCGGTGGCGTTTTCGAGGTGGACCGCCGTGACTATTTGGTCGCTCAAGGCATGAATCTGTTCGTGGATCATCCCGAGATTTTCGAATTCCGCTGCATCTCCATAATGCAATTTTCCCGCACCGTGATACCACCGGCCGAAACGGCATTGGGCTGGGTCTATTGGGGGGGGCGTGGTTGCTTCGCTTGCTGGTGAACTGACATGCTTGCGTAGCTTTTCGATCCAATCGCTGAAGGCTGCCGTCGCCATCATCAGGGGTAAATCCGCTTTATCGTATTGAATGTTTGCCGCTTGCTGCCAGGCATGACTCGGTTGGTATTGCGTCAGCCAGGGGATGAGTTTCTCGATAGGCATGGGACGGGCAATGCCATAGCCTTGTCCCAGATGGCAGCCAAGATGCATCAGCAGGATGCCCTGCTCGGCCGATTCGACGCCCTCGGCGATGACCGTGCGATTGAAGGTTTTGGCGAGGGCAACGACCCCTTCGACGATGGCCATGTCTTCCTTGTCGTCGAGCATGTCGCGCACGAATACCTGGTCGATCTTGAGAATCCTGGCCGGCAAGCGGCGCAGATAGCTGAGAGAGGCATAGCCGGTGCCGAAATCATCCAGGGCGAAAGCCATCCCCATCAACTGACATTCGACGATGACCGCTGACACATGGGCCAGGTCAGCCAGCGCGGAGGTTTCCAGCACCTCCAGTTCGAGCCGCTCCGGGGATACGTCGGGGTACTTGGCCAGTGATTGCCGCAGGTGTTGCATGAAGTCTTGCCGCTGCAGGTGCTGGGCGGAAATATTGATGCTGAGACTCAAGCCAATGCCTTGCCGGCCCCAGGTCTGGAGTTGCTGCAAAGCCTGATCGAGCACCCATTGTCCGAGATAAACAGAAAGTTCCGCTTCCTCGATGATGGGCAGGAACTCACCTGGCGGCAGCAGCCCGCGCTCGGGGTGTTGCCAGCGGATCAGGGCTTCGGCGCCGATGACCCGCCCGCGACGCATGTCGACTTTGGGTTGGTAATAGAGCACAAACTCCTGGTCATGGAGCGCCTGTGCCAGGCGTTGCAAGGCGGCGCTGCGGGCGTGAACCTGGCGGTCACGCTCCGAATCGAAGACGTGGTAGCGGTTACGTCCCTGCTGCTTGGCCTGGTACATCGCCTGGTCGGCATGGCGCAGGAGGCCATCGGAATCGGCGTTATCGTCGGGGTACAGGGTCAGGCCGAGACTGCCCGAGACCATCACTTCCGCGCCGCCCGGAATTTGAAACGGCAGCGCGATGCCGTGCAAGACCCGGTCGAGGGTACGCTCGCATTCGCCGAGATTCTGGATGCCGCCCACCAGCAGGGCGAACTCATCTCCGCCCAGGCGGGCTACCGTGTCCGTGGCACGCAGGGCATCCTGCAAGCGCCGTGCAATCTCAACCAGCAAGCGGTCCCCCGCGTCATGGCCATGCTGGTCATTCACCGGCTTGAAGCCATCCAGATCGAGATAGCAGATGGCAAGCATTTGCTTGCTGCGATCGGCCTGGGCCATCGCCTGCCGCATGCGGTCGGCCAGCAGAATCCGGTTGGGCAATTGCGTCAGGGCATCGTAGTGCGCCATACGTTCCAGCCGGTGTTCGTTCTCCTTGTGCGGGGTAATGTCCGAGAAGATGCCGACATGATGCGTAACACGGTCATGCGGGTCCTTGATGGTCGAAATGGTGAGCTGTTCGGCAAAGATTTCACCGCTCTTCCTGCGGTTCCAGATTTCTCCGCGCCAGTAGCCCTCCTGACCAATTGTCCGCCACATGTCGGCATAGAATTCCTCACTCTGTCTGCCGGACTTCAGCAGGCTGGGGGACTGGCCAATCACTTCATCTCGGCTGTAGCCGGTGATTTCGCAAAATGTCTGGTTGACCTCGATGATGTGGTTGTCGGCATCGCTAATGATGATGGCCTCATGGGCATTGGCGAAAACGCTGGCCGCCAGCCGGAGGCGGTCTTCCGCCTGTTTGCGGACAGTAATGTCGCGGTTGCTGCCACGTCGCCCCAGATAGTGGCCATCTTCACCGTACACCGGTTGGCAGTTGTGCTCGATCCAGCGCGTACCTCCGTCCTTGTGGATGAGGCGAAATACCCTGTGGTCGCCTTCGTCATGGCTATCCGCGGCGCCTGAGCCGAGGTGGTGAAGCACCCGTGCGCGGTCATCGGGATGGAGTATCCGCGCCAACAGTTCGGCATCCTCCTGAAACTCGGCCGGCGTATACCCCGTGACCAACGTCGAGGCGGGGGATATGTAGCGAAAGCACCCCTGCTCATCCACCCAGGTTTCCCATGCGTAGGCGTAGTCCGCCACCAACCGATACCGCTCGGCGGCATTGCGCAGGCGACGGGCGAAAGCAGCGACGATCGTGATGGCCACCAAAATGGTGCTGAAGACAAGTACCGCAATGGCCAATACTTGCGGATGCATGCCGTCGGCCGGCAGGGTAGGGTCGCCATCGCGAATGAAATAGGCGGCCGCCATGGCGGTGTAATGCATGCCGGAAACGGCCAGGCCCATGACGATGGCGCTGATCGGCTTGATGATCGATCGGGCCAACTGCTTTTGCCCCAGGCCGAATTTGACCCAAAGCGCAATCCAGGCCAAAACCACGGCAACGCCGAGGGAGAGCAGGAACAAATTCAGGTCGTAGCGCAGCAGGGCATTCATGCGCAGCGCGGCCATGCCGGTGTAGTGCATGGTGCCGATGCCGGCGCCGAAGAGTATGCCGGCCCACGCCAGACGGGTGGCCGAGAGCGACGGCCGGCTGATGATGGCCAGCGCGAAGGTGCTGGCGGCTACTCCGGGCAACATCGAGATGAAGGTGATGAGCGGATCGTACTGCACGCCACAGGGGATACTGAAGGCCAGCATCCCGATGAAGTGCATGGCCCATACTCCGACCCCCATGGCCGCGCCGCCCATGACCAGCCAACGGGTACGACGCGGGCCCGCCGGTGTGGCCGCGAGTTGCTCGGCGACATCGAAGGCGGCGTAAGCCGCCAACACCGCGATACCGATGGACACGGCGACAAGCACGGCGCTATGGCTGCCCTGATAGAGAAGGCTTGCCTCCGGAGGTGCAATCACGAATTGCAGGGATTCACCTGGGCTTGACACGACACGCTCTCCATAGTCTTTGCGTCTGCCGGGGGCTTGTGGCCATGCCACCCATTGAAACGGCTGACTTTAGCTAGAAAATCGCAAAATGTCTGTCAGGCGTGGCTGACACGCGTGATTGCAATGCGGTACGAAAGTTATAGCCGGTTCACGGTCGGTGTCCGGTTTTACGCCGCCTTGATGGCGATCTGCACCGTGCGATGTTTTTTGAGTTTGCCGATGACGTGCATTTCGCACTTCTTGCAGTCGAAGCGCAGCGTGAGTTTTTCCTTGCCGTTGATCAGCGTCATCGGGTCGGGTCGGAGGCCTTTGACCTCCTTGGGGCAGAGGTTGTAGCTGTAGCGCAGGCAGTGCTTGGTGATCATGAGTGACACCTCGCCCTTTTCCTGGTTGGTCTCGTAAGCGTCGGCGATGAGGCGCACACCGTGCCGTTCGTAGAAGGCGCGGGCCTTGCTGTTGAGGACGTTGCCGAGGTAGCTGAGTTCGGCTTCAGGAAAAGTCGGCGGTGGCGATACGGCTATTGCGCGCGGTGGGCGGCGATAGGCGGCGAGTCGCGCGGCGTCGAGCTTGTCGACGGCGGCGCGGCGCAGGGCATTGACGCTCGCGGCGGGCAGGAATGGTGGGGGTGTGACGTTTAGTGTGATGTCGGCGGCCTCGAAAATCGTGTTGCCGAGCTTGGCCAGGTGATCGCGTAGCGTTGCCAGCGCGCGGTCGGCGTTCTGCGCCGGTTCGTTGGCGTGGGGCAGGGTGGCGCTGGCAACGATGCCCTCTTCGTCGGTCAGTTGCAGTTCGAAGCCGTCGGGCGTTGCGCTGAACCGCATCGAGATGCGAATCTTTCGTTCGGCGGATTTCTTCGCCAGCAGTCGCTCGAATTCCTGGTCGTGGTTGCGATGGATCGGCTGGCCGACCGCCAACTCGGCGGGCATCTCGTTGGGAAAGAGGCGTCGACCCTCGACGCGGTTGATGCGGACGCCGACGAGTTCGGCGTGATCGTCGAAAAAGCTGACGCCATCGCCGTTGTTGAATTTGGTTGTGCCTTCGATCTCGAACCAGTTCGGCCCGATGGCGCTGACGGCGCCGATTGCTTCGCCAGCGAACTTGGGCGTGTCGAAGGCGCCGATGTCGGCGCGGCGGTCATTGACGAAATAATCGGTGGCGCCGCGGTTGAAGGTCTTTTCCGGGCGCGGCGTGAAGCCGTGGGTACTGCGGCCGGACGAGGCGCGGCGATAGGCGTTCGGAGACGCGGCGATGAGCGCGTCGAGCAACTGCCGGTAGTGCGCCGTGATGTTTTTGACGTAGGCGAGGTCTTTCAGTCGTCCTTCGATCTTGAATGAGCCGATGCCGGCGTCGGCCAGGGCGCGCAAATTGGCGCTCTGGTCGTTGTCCTTCATCGACAGCAGATGCTTTTCGTGGGCGACGATGTGGCCGGCGTCGTCGGCCAGGGTGTAGGGCAGGCGGCAGGCTTGCGAACATTCGCCACGATTGGCGCTACGGCCGCTGTGGGCGTGGCTGATGTAACACTGGCCGCTATAGCTCACGCACAACGCGCCGTGAATGAAGAATTCCAGCGTGGCTGCCGCAACTGCCGTGCCGCTAGCGCCGACTTTTTGGGCGATGTGGATTTGCCGAATTTCTGCGAGTGATAGTTCGCGCGCCAGCACGATCTGCGAAAAGCCGACCTGTTCGAGGAAGCGCACCTTCTCTGGCGTGCGGTTGTCGGTCTGGGTGCTGGCGTGGAGCTGGATCGGCGGCAGGTCGAGTTCGAGCAGGCCCATGTCCTGCACGATCAGCGCGTCGGCGCCCGCTTCAAATACCTGCCAGGCGATGCGCCGCGCGTCGTCCAGTTCGTCGTCGCGCAGGAGGGTGTTGAGGGCGACCAGTACGCGGGCGTGGTAGCGGTGGGCGTGGGCGGCCAGCTTTTCGATGTCGGCGATACTGTTGCCGGCCGAGGCGCGGGCGCCGAAGGCGGGGCCGCCGATATAGACGGCGTCGGCGCCGTGGTCGATGGCGGCGATGCCGCAGTCGGCGTTCTTCGCCGGGGCGAGGAGTTCAAGCGACTTGGCCGAAATCAGGGCTGACATCAGTGCTTGATCAGGTTCCAGATGGCTTCGACGCCGGACACGATCAGGTCTTCGACGGGCGCTTCCAGCACGTTCGCAGGCTTCATGCGGCTCTTTTGCCGCTCGGCCGCGAGCACGGCTTCGGCCTGCGCGTTCGGGTCCTGCTGGTTGCGTTTGATTTCATCGGAATTTGCTGCCTGATGGTAGGTTGCCAACGCCTGCTCGACTGCTTTGGGATCAAGAATGGCGATGGCCGCGCGGCAGTGGGTGCAGGCGGCGTCATGGCGGATGTCGACGGGCGCGCCGCAGCCAGCGCAGCGCACGATGCCGACGCGAACAGCCAGTTCCTTGATTTCATTCGGATTGAGCTGCCGCACGAATCCCTTTTCGATCATGAACTGGGCGAAAACAGTGAAGCGTCCTTCATTTTGCGGGCAGCGGTGATAGGTGAAGCGGCCGCTCTTGACCACGTCCAGCCCGCGCAGCAACTTTTCGTCGCAGCGGGGACAGCGCAGCGGTTCGGCCAGCGGTATGCGCGGGTCGTCGCGATGATCGTGGATCAGCTTGAACAGTTCGATAATGCCGCCGGGCACGATCTGGTGACTTTCGTAACCATCAAACCAGATGCCCTGGCAGGTGAAGCAGAGATCAAGCTCCACCGTGCCATGTAACTTGCCCGGCAAGGACAGCGGTGTCATCGCGGCGCGGCAGGAGGGGCAGCGGGTGGCGGTCATGTTGCGAAAGCTCAGCGGCTGATTGGCTTGTAACGTATCCGCTTTGGCTTGGCGCCTTCCTCGCCGAGGCGCTTGCGCTTGTCTTCCTCGTATTCCTGATAGTTACCAGCGAAGAAGCGCCATTGTGACTCGCCCTCGCAGGCGAGGATGTGGGTGGCGATGCGATCGAGGAACCAGCGGTCGTGGGAAATCACCAGCACGCAGCCGGCGAATTCGAGCAGGGCGTCTTCGAGCGCGCGCAGGGTTTCGACGTCGAGGTCATTGGACGGTTCGTCGAGCAATAGCACGTTGCCGCCTGAAATCAGCGTTTTGGCCAGGTGCAGGCGGCCGCGCTCGCCGCCGGAAAGGTTGCCGACGTTCTTCTGCTGGTCGCCGCCCTTGAAGTTGAAGCGGCCAATGTAGGCGCGGCTGGGTGTTTCGTACTTGCCAACGGTGAGGATGTCGGCGCCGCCGGAGATTTCCTCGAACACGGTCTTGCTGCCGTCGAGGGCGTCGCGGCTCTGGTCGACGAAGGCGATATTGACGGTCGGGCCGACGACGACTTCGCCGGAATCCGGGGTGTCCTTGCCGGTGATCAGTTTGAACAGCGTGGATTTGCCGGCGCCGTTGGGGCCGATGATGCCGACAATGGCGCCCGCTGGAATGATGAAATTCAAGTTATCGATCAGCAGGCGGTCGCCGAAGCCTTTCGAGACATTGTTGAACTCGATCACCTTGTCGCCGAGCCGTTCGCCGACGGGGATGAAGATTTCATGGGTCTCGTTGCGCTGCTGGTACTCGACGTTGGAGAGTTCGTTGAAGCGGGCGAGGCGGGACTTCGACTTGGCCTGGCGCGCTTTCGGGTTTTGCCGCACCCATTCCAGTTCCTGCTTCATCGCCTTCATGTGGGCATCGATTTGCTTCGATTCCTGTTCCAGTCGCGCTTCCTTCTGTTCCAGCCACGATGAATAGTTGCCCTTCCACGGAATGCCGTGACCGCGGTCGAGTTCGAGTATCCACTCGGCCGCGTTGTCGAGGAAGTAGCGGTCATGGGTGACGGCGACCACCGTACCGGGGAAGCGGGTGAGGAACTGTTCGAGCCATTCGACCGATTCGGCATCGAGGTGGTTGGTCGGTTCG
>JAIFMO010000003.1 GCA_020048435.1 Sulfuritalea sp. | reverse complement strand
GCTGACCGACCGAGGCGCTCAGCATCTGGCGACCGGAGGCTGGATCGATCAGGCGCGACGTCAACATGGCCGTGATCTGATTGGCGTCGCCGATCCGGTCATTGCCGGCGTAGCGGTTTTCGGTAAAAATCTGCGAGAAGTCGAAACCCGCCGCACCCGTGTCGAACACCGGAAACTGCGATTGCTCGCGTCGCGGGATATACACATAGTAAAGCCGCGGCTCGAGCGTCTGCAGCGTGTTCTTCTTGCCGAACCAGTCGATCTCGCGCTCCAGCGCCACGGTGGAGTCGATACTGGCGATGGGCACCGAACGCGACAGATACTGCGGCACGCCGGCCGCCTGGCGGTCGAGCGTGTAGCGGGTAGCATGCACGCCGATTTTCGGCGTGAAACCAAAGGCGGCGGTTTGTAGTGGCAACGATATCTGCGGATAGGCCGTCCAGCGTTGCCCGATTACGGCGGTCGGGTGGGTGAAATCGACATATTCGGCGTTCCCCGCGAAGCTCAGGCCCAGCGGCAGATTAGCTCGACTGCCCGACAGCGTCGCCTGCGGCAGGCGGCTATAGATACCGGGTAACACCGTCTTGCCATGATCCTGTGGCGCATCGTAGCGAATCCCGCTGACATTGGCATTCCACCAACCGCCGGAGTAGGCCAGGCTGCCCTGTTGCAGCATGTAGGTCTGTGTCACCAGCGCCATTCGGGTCGACAGGTCGCTGAAATAACGATAATCGGACACCCCGCTGTAATTGACTGCGGCTGAAAAACCATAACCGAGGCTCTGGTTATGCAGCACCGAATAGGCATAGCGATCGTCGCGATAGATCTTGTCGTTGGGAAGATACTGGTTGGAAATTTCACCGCTGTAGTTGGGGTTCAGGTAGCGGAACTCGGTATTGAGCTGGACGCCGCGGCGCTCGATCCAGCGCGGCGCGATGGTGGCGTCCATGTTGGGCGCGATATTCCAGTACCACGGCTGCGTGTAATCGAATCCGCCCTGACTGGTTTCCCCCCATGTCGGCGTCAGCAGCCCGGTCTTGCGCTCATGGTTGAGCGAGAAGGACATCCACGGCGAGTAGAGAATCGGCACGCCGCCAAAATACACGCGGGCATTGGTGGTCTGCGCCACTTCGCTGTTGTAATCGAGCCGCATTTCGTCGGCTTCAGCGTACCAGTCGCGACGGCCCACCTCGCAGGTGGTATAGGTGGCGTTTTTCAGGCGGTAGAGTCCTTCGCCCTCGAAATCCATGCGGCTAGCTTCGCCCGAACCGGGCGTAAGCACTTTGCCCGGGGCCGGAACGCCCATCGGCATCCGCGAAATCGTGTACTGCGGCTGCTCGAAATAGCCGACGTTGTCCTCCAGCCGCAGGCGCATTTTCGGCCCGCGTATCACATCCGCGTCACGGTGCAGCACGACGTGGCCGGTTGCCTCGACTTCGTCCTCCGTAGGGCGGTAAATCAAGTGGTCAGAATCGACCGACCGACCGAGTGTTCGCATCTTGACGTCACCCTCGGCAATCGTCTCGACGTCCTGCGTGCCGTGCAGGTAGTCCGATGTAATAAAACTCGGATAGTTCTCGCGGCTGTCGCGTAGTAGCGGCTGCATCCGGCCCGTCGAGTGCAGCAGTGGCTCGGGCAACGGTTCCAGCAGCGCGGGATCGACGGCCAGGGGCGCCATCGCTGGTCTTTCCACCACGGGCTTTTCCAGCGCTGTTGCTTCCGCAGCCACCCCTTCCACCATCGCCGGCATCGTTACGGCGTGGGTGATCGCACCTGTCGACAGATCATCCTCGGCAGCCAGGCTGCCGCCAGCGAGCGCACAAGACAACAGCCAGATCAGGTTTGCTCGCAAGAAAAGCGACATTGAATGGGGTAAAAAATGGGGATGGAAAAGGAGCTAAAAGGGACTGAAAGCGGGCGGAACAATTGTTTGAACGGTTTGAACAATCGGCGCGTGCCAGACAGGCAGCCTGTTCGGACTCGGTAGCCTCAAATTAGCCCCAAAGTAGCCGAAACGGCCGATGTTAGAATTCGCGATTCTAGCATCCGCTCCATCCCACCTCCGCCCGACCCACGTCTCGTGCCCCCCGCCCAAGCAGACCCCCGACTGGACGCCATTGCCACCTGGCTGGCAAGCCTCTGGCCGGACCGGCGTTTCTCGCTGGCGCCCGCCTCCGCCGACGCCAGTTTCCGCCGCTACCTGCGCGTGAATTGGATTGACGGCGCGACCGATAACGACACTATCGGCGCCACCCAGGTCGTGATGGACGCCCCGCCATCGCACGAAGATGTCGGCCCCTGGCTGCATGTGCAAACGCTGTTCCACGCCGCCGGCGTCCATGTGCCGGCCGTGCTGGCGCAGGAGGCCGAACAGGGTTTCCTGCTGCTGTCCGACCTCGGCTCGATCACCTTCCTGTCCGCGCTCACCGCAAGCAATGCCGACGCGCTCTACCGCGAAGCCACTGACAGCGTGATCCGCATCCAGCTCGCCAGCCGCTCCGGCCAATTGCCTGCCTACGACCGCGTCCTGCTCAAGCGCGAACTCGACCTCTTTCCCGATTGGTACATCGGCAAGCATGTGCCGATCACGTTCAGTGACGACCAGCGCAACACGCTCGCCGCCGTGTTCGACAAAATTCTCGCCGTCAATCTCGCCGAACCCCCGGTGTACGTCCATCGCGACTACCACTCACGCAATCTGATGCTGACCCAGCCCGGTCAGAGTTCGTTCGCCGACGGGATCGCCGAAGTGAGCGTGGGAATGAGCGTGGGAATCATCGATTTCCAGGATGCCGTCTACGGCCCCATCAGCTATGACCTTGCCTCGCTGTTCAAGGACGCCTACATCGAGTGGGAAGAAGAGCGGGTGCTTGACTGGCTGGTCCGTTATTGGGAAAAAGCGCGGAAATCCGGTCTGCCGGTGCGCGCCGACTTTGGCGATTTCTTCCGCGACTACGAATGGATGGGCGTGCAAAGACACATAAAAGTACTGGGCATTTTCGCGCGGCTTTACCACCGCGACGGCAAGGACGCCTACCTCAAGGACATGCCGTTGGTGGCCCGCTACCTGCGTGGCGCCTGCCAACGCTACCGCGAACTTGGGCCACTGCTGCGTCTGCTCGATCAGATTGAAAACCGCCAGATCCAAGTGGGGTACACATTTTGAAAGCAATGATCCTGGCCGCCGGTCGCGGCGAAAGAATGCGGCCGCTCACCGACCGCCTGCCCAAACCCCTGCTGCCCGTCGGCGGCCGGCCGCTGATCGTCTGGCATCTCGACCGGCTGGCGCGCGCCGGCTTCCTCGACATCGTCATCAACCACGCCCATCTCGGCGACCAGATCGAGGCGCTGCTGGGCGACGGCGATGCCTGGGGCGTACGCATCCACTATTCGCCGGAACCGGCCGGCGCGCTGGAAACCGCCGGCGGCATCGCCAACGCCTTGCCACTGCTGGGCGCACGTTCGGACAATGCGCCTTTCCTCGTCATCAACGGCGACACCTTCTGCGACTGGGACGTCACTCGCGCAACCACGGAGCTGGCGAAAAATGAACTCGCCCATCTGGTGTTGGCGCCGAACCCACCGCAGCATCCGGCGGGCGACTTCACGCTGAACGGGCAAAAAGTCGGCGCTAGCGGTGCGGCAAATCACACCTTCACCGGCATCGGCGTCTATCGCCCCGAGCTTTTCGACGGCATCGAGCGCGGCCAGTCCGCCCCGCTCGCACCCCTGTTGCGGCAGGCCATCGATGCAGGTCGTGTCTCCGGCGAATTGCACGCCGGCCACTGGGTCGACGTCGGCACGCCCGAGCGACTGGCCGCGCTGGACCGCGAAATCGGATCATGGACATAGCGCCGTTTCACCGCCGCCGACTTTCCCTGCTGCAACGCATGGGCGCCGGCGTCGCCGTGGTGCCTACCGCGCCCGAACGCACGCGCAATCGCGACACCACCTACCCTTACCGCGCCGACAGCTACTTCCACTATCTCACCGGCTTCCCCGAACCCGAGGCCGTGCTGGTGCTGGTTACCAGCGAATTGAACGATGGGCCCAAATCCATCCTGTTCTGCCGCGACAAGGACATCGACAAAGAAATCTGGGACGGCTTCCGTCACGGCCCCGACGGCGCGCGTGAGGTATTCGGCGTTGACGAGGCGCATTCGATCAAGGAATTCGACGCCAAGCTGGCCGAACTGCTCGCAGATCAGCCGTCGCTGTGGTACTCGCTCGGTCACGACACCGCCTGGGATGCCCGTGTCGTCGCCGCGCTCAATGCCGTGCGCGCCCAGTCGCGCGCGGGCAAGCGCGCGCCCACCACCCTCCACGACATCCGCGCCACGGTGGACGCCATGCGTCTCGTCAAGGACACCGACGAAATCGCCCTGATGCGACGGGCGGCGGACATCGCCTGCGCCGCCCACCGCCGCGCCATGCGGTTCACCGCGCCGGGCCGCTTCGAATACGAAGTCGAAGCCGGGTTCCTCCACGAATTCCGCCACAATGGCAGCCAATATCCCGCCTATCCACCCATCGTCGCCGGCGGTGCCAACGCCTGCGTGCTGCACTACGTCGACAACAACCGGCCACTCAATGACGGCGAACTGCTGCTGATCGACGCTGGCTGCGAGGTCGACGGCTACGCCAGCGACATCACCCGCACCTTCCCCGTCAATGGCCGTTTCAGCGGCCCGCAGGCGGACGTGTACGACCTCGTGCTCGACGCCCAGACGGCCGCCATCGCCGCCATCAAGCCGGGCGCCAGCTTTCTCGATCCGCACACCGCCGCCGTGCGCGTACTGGCGCAGGGCATGATCGACCTCAAACTGCTCGAAGGCAGCGTGGACGGCGTGATCGAAACGGCAGCCTACAAGCGTTTCTACATGCACCGCACCGGCCACTGGCTGGGGCTCGACGTGCATGACGCCGGCGAATACCGTCACGGCCCGGGCGACAATGACTGGCAAGACCTGGCGCCCGGCATGGCGCTGACCGTCGAGCCCGGCTGCTACATCCGTCCGGGCGACGACGTGCCCAAAGCGTTCTGGAACATCGGCGTGCGAATCGAAGACGACGTACTGGTCACGGCCGCCGGCTGCGAAATCCTCACCCTCGACGCGCCGAAGAAAATCGCCGACATCGAAGCGTTGATGGCGGAATCCAGGCATGGCTGACGCTGTCGCCATTGTTGGCGGTGGCCCAGCCGGCATGGCCCTGGCGCTGGCATTGCACCGCCACGGCATCGCCGCCGAGATTTTTGACGCCCGCCAGCGCGGCGCGGCAAAGCACGACAAGCGCATCCTCGCCCTTTCTTTCGGCGCCCGGAAAATTCTCGAACGCATCGGCGCCTGGCAGGGCATTCCCGCCACCCCCATCGAGACCATCCACATCTCGCAGCATGGCCGCCTCGGCCGCACGCGCATGCGCGCCGCCGAGGAAGGCGTCGCCGCGCTCGGCTACGTCCTCACCGCCAGCGATCTCGCCGCCGTACTTGACCAGGCCGTGACCGCCGCCGGCATTCCCTATCGCGAACAGCAAAAAGTCGGCGCTAGCGACACGGCAAATTATCCGCTGACCGCCTGGGCCGAAGGCGCGGTAGACAATCCCGACGCCGTGGTGCGCGACTACGGCCAACATGCGGTGATGTGCACGGTTGGTGCATCGCAGCCGCACCGCCATGTCGCCTGGGAACGCTTCACCCCCGCGGGCCCGGTCGCACTGCTGCCGCATGGGAACCATGCCGGCAACGACTACGCCGTGGTGCTGACCTGCGCCGCCGAGCACTCGCCGGCCGTGGCTGCGCTCGACGACAACAGCTTTCTCGACCTGCTGCGGACTCGCTTCGGCACACGGCTGGGCTTCACCGGCGCCGGTCCCCGCGTCGTCTACCCGCTCGGCCTGCGCTACCGGGAGCAGATCGTCGCCGACCGCCAGGTCTGGATCGGCAACGCCGCGCAGACCTTGCACCCGGTTGCCGGTCAGGGCTTCAACCTTGCCCTGCGCGACATCTGGGAACTGGCTCGCACGCTATCCGGCCCGGTGTACGCAGGCGACCCCGGTGATCCCGCGCTGCTGGCCCGCTACGCCGCCGCCCGTCGTCTCGACCGCCGCGCCGTCATCGGCTTCACCGACACCCTGGCGCGCCTCTTTTCCAACGACATCGCCCCTTTGGCCCACGCCCGCGGTGCCGGCCTGCTGGCGCTCGACCTGTTGCCGCCACTACGCTCCTTCGTCGCCCGCCGCATGATGTTCGGCGCCAGAGCATGGTGAGTGTAGTGAGCCTGTCGTGACTTGCCCCGGTGGGGGGGTGCCCTCTGCGGACAATCGACGTTCGAGTAGTTCAAGTGCAGGTCTGTGAGTGAAGCGGTCATTGGCACAAGATCGCCGGGCCCATCGGGTCCTGGCTTGGGACAGTGATAGACCAGATGCCAGGCATCCCGTTGCTGCAAGTGGCCCTCACTCAGCCGGCCGCGCGTAGGCGGCCAGCCCCATCCGGTGCGCACTGCTCAGCCACATGCGGATGACCATGCCCGTCACCACCGATTCCACATCGCGGTTGCGATACGCCTGCGGCAGACAGGTATCGCTCGGGGAGGGATGCGCCTGTCCATCCAGGGCATCGGATTGCTGCACCTTGCCCGAGACCCAGCGCCGTTCGACGATGACGAAATGGTACGGGATGCGAACCGGCAGGGAGAAGCCGTCCGCTGTCCACGCCGGGACCAGATCGATAGCCGGCCTTGCCACGTCTGCGGGTGCCTCTGTCCAGTTGGAACGCTGCAGGGCATCTGCCGCATCCCGCCAGTACATGCGCCAGCGCGGGGCAGGCGCGGCGGCGACACGGAAGACATGGAAATCCTCGCCGTCCCGGCAGACGATGCTGCCGGTGCTGTCGCCGGTCTGCAGGTATTGGCCGCCGAGTTCCCATTCGATGCGCTCGACCCGGATGCCAGGGGGGGCCTGCCAGTGCTCGCTCAGCACTTCGCCGATATCGGGCAACAGAAAGTGCTGGCGGTTCTGGATGCGGTGGGGGAAGGGACGCTCGGCAGCGTGGTCGCGCTGTACTTGCTGCGCACCCAGTTCCAGTTGATATACCCAGGGCGAGGCCATGCTGGCCAGCAGCGCCGGAAGGAGCACCATCAGCAGGCCGCTGCCGCCAATGGACGCCGATTCGCCCGCACTCAGGGCCGGCGTCGCCATGCGGCCAGCCAACCACAGCAGCCCGAAATAGACGAGCGGCCCCAGCGTAAACATCGACAGGTAGAACGCGGCCAGCGCTTCCGGGCCGCTGACCGCCCGGGCCAGCAGGAACACGGCACCTGCGGCGAGCAGCAAGACGGGCAGGCTGGCGAGCCGTACCCACAGCCAGGCCCCGGCCTTGCCCCGCGCAGTGAAGTGGCGGCGTTCGGCGCGCAGGGCCAGGCCGATCAACAGCAGCGCGGCCAGCCCCAGTGTTCCCCAGATGATTTCTCTTACAGGCATTCGACCTTTCCATCGCATTAGCGATGAGAAAAGCGGTAATCTACCGGAATTGCATGAAGAGCAGAAGGATAGGAAATTCAACGCGACATGCGGGAGTATCTTCTCCCCTGACCGTTCCTATCAATCGCCGATTTTGCACGGGAAAGCATCGGAATCAGCCAAAAACTCTCCTGGCCCCTCTGATGAGTCCGGCAGGTAACCGATTTCTGCGGACATCCCAGTGGCCGGTTCTCGGAAGCAACATACGGCAGCAAATGGCCGGTAGCACTCGTTTGCGTATCCATTGAAATACGGCCC
>JAIFMO010000163.1 GCA_020048435.1 Sulfuritalea sp. | reverse complement strand
TCGCGCAGGCGGGCATCGATCTGGGCCTGATCGAAATAATCGCCATCGGGCGATTGCTGGGCATATTGCAGTTGCTCGATGGCGGCCAGGATCTGACCTTCGGCGACGTAGGCTTCGGCTTGGGCGCGATGGAGGCGCGCGCGCTGCCCAAGCAATGCATAGATCTTGGCCTGCAGGGCGTGCATGCGGCCATCGCGGGAATAACTTTGCAGATCGGTGATCGTGACGGGCAAGGCTTCCTGCGGCTTACCCGCATCCACCAGCGCCTCGACCAGCGCATAAGCGATTGCGCGCTCTTGCGGATAACGGCTCGCCGCCGCCCGCAAAAGCGTTACCGCGCCCTCGCTATCTTTCTGTACCAGCCTGAGTTCCGCCGCCAGCGTTTCGAGCATCGGCGACACCGCCTTGAGCCGCCGGGTCGTCGCCAACTCTCGCTCGGCACCCACATAGTCCTTGAGCCGGTTCAGCGCCACCGCGTAACCGTAGTGCGCCGCCGGCTCCGACACAGACTTGCGCTCCTTCACCAGTCCGGCAAAGTAGGTGGCGGCGTCTTGCGGCGCGCCCTCCTGAGCCTTGAGCTTGGCGCGCACCAACTGGAAATCGAGCGAATCGGGTGCCTGGCGGTGTTGCCGCTGCGAAATGCGGTTGCCCATATCGGCGATGCGCTCGGTGGTAAGCGGATGGGTGCGCAAATAGCCTGGGGCGTTGTTTTCATAGAGCCGGCTATAGCTTTGCAGCCGTTCGAAGAAGCTCGCCATGTCGCGAATGTCGTAGCCGGACTTGTCGAGCAGGTCGATGCCCATGCGGTCGGCCTCGCGCTCGAAATCGCGTGAGTAGCCAAGCTGGCTCTGGAGTCCGGCCGCCTGCCCGGTCATGAACGCACCCGTGGCAAGGTCCGGACTGCTGCGGGAAGCCAAAATGGCCACGGCCATGCCGAGCATCGACACCAGTTGCGCCTGGCTTTGCTTGCCCATCATGCGCGCCATGTGGCGCTGGGTGACGTGCGAAATCTCGTGGGCAATCACCGAGGCCAGTTCGGATTCGGATTGCGAGGCGGTAATCAGGCCGGTATGGACGCCGATAAAGCCGCCGGGCATGGCAAAGGCATTGAGCGTCGTATCGCGCAGAACGAAAAAAGTTAGCGGCTGGCGCGCTTCGGTGCTGTTGGAAACCAGACGCTGGCCGAGGCGGCCGAGGTAGCCGGCAATCTCGGGATCATCGACGTAGCTGGGTTCGCGCTGACGGATTTCACGGTAGACCGATTCACCGATCTGCTTCTCGGCTAGCGGCGAGAGGTCGGCCTGCGCCACCTCGCCAAGATCGGGCAACCCCTCGCCGACGGCGATGGGTGCAAATGTCAGTCCGACCAGGGCAGCAGCCAGTGGAAAGAGAAGCCAAGGAAATCGCATGACGTCTATCATACCGTTTCGGGCTTGGCTTGCGCTGGCGGGCCGCCGCACGGAATTGCAAAAAAATGTCACAAGACAGGCTTACTCACTTCGACAGCGCCGGCCAGGCGCACATGGTCGACGTCGGCGCCAAGGCCGAGACACAGCGTATCGCCCGCGCCGCCGGCACGATCCGCATGCAGGCCGCCACGCTGGCCGTAATCAAGGCGGGCGACGCCAAAAAAGGCGACGTGCTCGGCATCGCCCGCATCGCGGCCATCCAGGCCGCCAAGCGCACGGCAGACCTGATTCCCCTCTGTCACCCGGTGCCGCTCACCCGCGTCGCCGCCGAATTCACGATCAAAGAGGACGATCAAGGCGGGGCTGGCGCCGTCACCTGCGAAGTCACGGCGCAGACGGTCGGCCGCACCGGCGTCGAAATGGAAGCATTGACCGCCGTGGCGGCCGCGTTGCTAACCATCTACGACATGATGAAGGCCATCGATCGCGGCATGGTGCTGGGCGACATCCGCCTGCTCGAAAAACAGGGCGGTAAATCCGGCCACTACCGTACCGCTAGCGCCGACTTTTTGGAACCGACATAAAGTCGGCGCGGGGTAGCGCAAGGGGTAGCGTATTGTCGCTGGCTTTTTTTTTCCAGTAGGGAATAATCGACGGTGTTGCATCGTCAACACCCAAGACGTTTCATCCAAAGAATTTTTAACGAGGAGTAGATATGAATATTTTGCGTAGAAGCGTGCTCAAGGGCGCCAGTGCCAGTGGCGTACTAGCGGCGGCGCTGGCGGCCGGCCTGCTCAAGCCGACCCAGGTTCTGGCCGCCGACTGGAACAAAGCTGCCTTCGAATCGAAAGAGGCTGCTGGCGCGATGAAGGCCATGGGCGCCGATGCGGCAGTCGCGAGCAAGGACATCCTGGTCAAGGCGCCGGACATCGCCGAAAACGGCGCGGTCGTGCCGGTTGACGTCGTCAGCAACATCCCCAACACCGTTTCGCTGATGGTGTTCGTCGACAAGAACCCCTTCCCGCTGTCGGTTGCATTCGATTTCGCCAACGGCGCGGTGGCCGATGTGTCCATGCGCCTCAAGATGGGCAACACGTCGGATGTGCGCGTCGTGGCCAAGACGGCGGACGGCAAGCTGTTCGTGGCGACCAAGGAAGTGAAAGTCACGGCCGGCGGCTGCGGCGGTTGATCACCCGATTCATCGAATTCGAGAGGAAACAACAACATGGCAAGTCCGATGAAAATCCGCGCCCAGCTCAAGGGCGATATCGCCGAAATCAAGATTTTGATGGCTCACCCGATGGAAACGGGGCAGCGCAAAGATCCCAAGACCAACCAGTTCTTCCCGGCCCACTTCATCCAGCACTTTTCCGTCGAACTCGGCGGCAAGGTGGTGGTGCAGAGTCAGGTCGGTGCTTCGGTGTCCACCAATCCTGTCTTCGGTTTCAAGGTCAAGGGCGCCAAGGCCGGCGACAAGGTGGTGGTGAAGTGGCAGGACAACAAAGGCGAATCGCGTACTGACGAAGCTGCGGTCGCCTGATAAAACCATAATAAAAGAAAAGCTTGGCGGGGCGGCCACGGCCGCTTCGCCATTCAGGTTCAACAGGAGAGTTACCATGAAGCAGGCACTTGCGGTTTCCGGCATGGAGGCATTGGTCGCGTTGGCGCTGATCATTTCGCCCTGCCTGGCTGTTGCCCAAACGGCGAACAAGAGCGCCACGAAAGACGTGGCAAAAGATGTAACGAAAACGGCTAAGAAAGCCGCCAAGCCAGCCTCGGCCAACAAGGTCGTCGCGGATCAAGCGGAAGAGAAAGACGAAGTCACCAAGGATTTCGAGAAATTCCGTGCGGTGATGGAAGACTCCAACCCGGCTGAGCTCTTCGAAGTTCAGGGTGAAGAGTTCTGGAAAATAAAGCGCGGCCCCAACAATGTCGCGCTGGCCGAAACCTGCGACCTCGGTCTGGGCGTTGGCGTGGTCAAGGGCGCCTACGTTCAGATGCCGCGTTACTTCACCGATGCCGACAAGGTCATGGATGCCGAGCGCCGCATCGTCTGGTGCATGGTGAACAAACAAGGCTTCAAGGAAGCGGATATCGCCAAGAAGCCTTTTGCGAATGAAGGCTATACGCCGGAAGCGACTTCACTTGTCACCTATGTCGCCGCCGAATCGCGCGGCATGCCGTTCGCCGTGCCAATGACTGAACCGCATGTCCAGGATATCTATGAACTGGGCAAAGAGGTTTCCAACTACCGCGCCGGCCCCTACGACTTCTCCTGCAACACCTGCCATGGTTCCGACGGCAAGCGCATCCGCATGCAGAACCTCCCGAACATTGCATCGAAGAAGGGGGCGACGGTAGCCGTGATGGGCTGGCCCGGTTATCGCCTGACCGGCAACCGCATGCTTACCCACCAGTGGCGCATGAACGACTGCTTCCGGCAGCAGCGCTTCCCCGAGCCGAAGTATCTCTCCGACACGGTCACCAGTTTGCTGACCTACATGACGGCCAACGCCAACGGTGCAATCTACCGTGGCCCTGGCATCAAGCGTTAATAAGGGGACCGACATGAAAAATATCACCACGCGCATTGCCACCATTGCCGCCACATTGGTCGTCACGGCGCCACTGTTGTTGGCCGACGCACGGGCCGACGAAAACTACCGCGCCCGGGCCTTCGCCATGATGGAAAAGGATTTCAGTGGCAAGGGGCAAGCCACCGTTGACCGCATCCAGGCCGATGGCCTGCAAACCATCTGCAACCGGACCGGCAACAAGCCGCCGGCGGAAATTACCAAGCAACTCGAAGCCGACCAGGCCGCCGGCATCAAATTCCCCGCCGATGGCAAATTGATGGGCAACTGGAAAGAAGGCGAGAAGATTGCCCAGAGCGGCACCGGATTTACCTGGAATGACGAGCGGGGCGCACCGCCCGGCGGCAATTGCTACAACTGCCACCAACTCGCGCCCAAGGAGCTTTCGTTTGGCACCGTCGGCCCCAGCCTCTACCAGTTCGGCAAGCTCCGCGGTAATACCGTCGAGATGCAGCAATACGTCTACAAGAAAATATTCAACTCGAAGGCCTTCAATGTCTGCTCTGAAATGCCGCGCTTTGGCCATATCGGCGCATTGGAACCCGAGCGCATCAAGCACCTGGTCGCGCTGATTCTTGACCCGGAATCGCCGGTCAATAAATAATAAATCGATTCACGGAAAGCCTGGCCGCGGCCAGGCTTTTTTTGACCCCAATTTCGATTTCCCAAGGAATCCACCATGTCATCGATGAATCGCCGTGAGTTTTTGCAAGTTCTTGCCGCCGCGTCGGCCGCTGGTTTCGCGCTCAACTCGCGCGAATTGCTGGCGGCTCAGGGCGCCGATAAGCACTACGATCTGCCACGCTATGGCAATGTCCATTTTCTTCATTTCACCGACAGCCATGCGCAACTGCAACCGGTGTACTTTCGCGAACCGAACGTCAATATCGGCTTTGGCGGGGCGGCGGGCAAGGTGCCGCACCTGGTCGGCGAGAATCTGCTACGCGCCTTCAACATCAAACCCGGTTCGCTGGAGGCCCATGCCTTCACCTACCTCGATTTCGAGCAGGCGGCCAAAACCTACGGCAAGATCGGCGGCTTCGCCCATCTGGCCACGCTGATCAAGCAGTTGCGCGGCGGCCGCCCCAATGCCCTGTTGCTCGATGGCGGCGACACCTGGCAGGGTTCGGCCACCGCGCTGTGGACAAAAGGCCAGGATATGGTCGACGCCTGCAAGCTGCTCGGCGTTGACATGATGGCGCCACACTGGGAATTCACCCTCGGCCACGAGCGCGTCAAGGAAATCATCGCCAAGGATTTCAAGGGAAAGATCGACTTCCTCGCTCAGAACGTGAAGACCAACGACTTCGGCGATCCGGTGTTTTCGCCCTACGCGATGCGCGAGATGAACGGGGTGAAAGTCGCCGTTATTGGCCAGGCTTTCCCCTACACGCCCATCGCCAATCCGCGCTGGATGGTGCCGGACTGGACCTTCGGTATCCAGGACGAGAACATGCAGAAGGTTGTCAATGAGGCGCGTGGCAAGGGCGCCAAGGTTGTCGTCGTGCTCTCGCACAACGGTATGGACGTCGACCTCAAGATGGCCAGCCGGGTCAGCGGCATCGACGCCATCCTCGGCGGCCACACCCACGACGGCGTGCCGCATCCCGTGCAGGTGAAGAACGCCGGCGGCATCACGCTGGTCACCAACGCCGGTTCCAACGGCAAGTTCCTCGGCGTGCTCGATTTTAACGTCAGCAACGGCAGAATTGCCGGCTTCCGCTACAAGCTGCTGCCAGTATTCGCCAACCTGCTGCCGGCCGACGCCGCCATGGCCGCCCACATTGCCAAGGTGCGCGCGCCATACAAGGCAAAGCTGGAGGAGCCGCTTGCCGTTTCCGAGGGACTGCTCTACCGTCGCGGCAACTTCAACGGCAGCTGGGACCAGTTGATCCTCGACGCCATGATGGAAGTGCGCGGCGCCGACATCGGTTTCTCGCCCGGCTTCCGCTGGGGCACCAGCATTCTGCCGGGTCAGGCCATCACCTTCGAGCACCTGATGGACCAGACCGCCATCACCTACCCCACCTCGACGCTGACCGAAATGAGCGGCGAGCAGATCAAGACCATTCTCGAAGACGTCGGCGACAACCTGTTCAATCCCGATCCCTATTACCAGCAGGGCGGCGACATGGTGCGGGTCGGCGGCCTTTCCTACAGTTGCGACCCCAGCGCGAAGATGGGCAACCGCATCCGCGACATGCGCCTGGGCGATACGCCGCTGGAGGCCGCCAAGAAATACAAGGTGGCCGGCTGGGCGCCCGTCGGTGAGGGGGTGACCGGCGAGCCGATCTGGGAGGTAGTCGGCAAGTGGCTGCGCGACAAGAAGGTGGTGACGCCACGCAAACTCAACCAGCCAAAGTTGATCGGCATGGAGAAAAACCCCGGCATGGCCTGATTTGCCGTACCGCTAGCGCCGACTTTTTGCGCAGTGGGCGAAGCCTTTCAGCGAAACCATTGAGCGGCGCAATGTCGAAACACTTGCTTACAGCTTTCGCCCAAATCGCCTGAAAGCGCTGCGCTAGAATCGGCGCATGAAACGACGCATCCTGATCATTCTCGCGGGCGCCGTGCTGCTGACGGCAGCCGGCTATGGCGGCTACCGCAGCCTGTTCGGCAACGCCAGCCAGCCCGCCTGGAAATTTGCCAAGATTGAACGCGGCCCGCTGACGGCATCGGTCTCCGCCACCGGCACGCTCAACCCCGTGGTGGCGGTGCAGGTCGGTTCGCAGGTATCCGGCCAGCTCAAGGAAATCATGGTCGACTTCAACGCGCAAGTGAAAGCGGGGCAGTTGATCGCCCGCATCGATCCGGAAACCTTCCAGCAAAAGGTGCGTCAGGCCGAAGCCGATCTCGACGCCGCCAACGCGGCGGTCAGCGTGCAGCGCGCCCAGCAGTTGCAGGCGCAGGTGTCGTTGCAGGACGCCCAGCGCGACTTTGAACGGAAAAAATTGCTGGTCGAAAAGAACTTCATTTCGCCGGCTGAACGCGACAAGGCGCAAACCGCGCTCGCTGCCGCTAACGCCCAGGTGCAAGTTACCGAGGCCCAGTCCAAGAACAGCGAGGCGCTGGTGCGCCAGCGCGCGGCCCAACTGGCGCAGAGCCGGGTCGACCTCGAGCGCACAGCCATCCGCTCGCCCGTCGATGGCATCGTCGTCAAGCGCAGCGTCAGCACCGGCCAGACGGTGGCCGCCAGCCTGCAAGCGCCGGAGCTGTTCATCATCGCCCAGAACCTCACCGACATGCAGGTCGAAACCTCGATCGACGAGGCCGATGTCGGCCGCATCCGCGTCGGCCAGAAGGCCTCCTTCACCGTTGACGCCTTTCCCGGCCGCAACTTCGAGGGCGAGGTGATGCAGGTGCGCAAGGCGGCACTGGTGGTATCGAACGTCGTCACCTACACCGTCATCGTCTCCGCCGCCAATCCCGATCTCATCTTGTTGCCCGGCATGACGGCCAATGTGCGCATCGTCTCGGCGCAAAAGGATGCGGTGCTGAAAGTGGCCAACGCAGCGCTAAGATTCAAACCGCCACAGACCGGAGACGCCGCCGAGGGTGCCAAGGAGAACGCTAGGGAGGGCAAGGCGGCGGATACCGGTGCGCAACCCCGCGCGGGCAAGTCGGGCAAGGGTGCCGGGCGCGGCGGCAAGCTGTGGGTGCTCGGCGAAGACGGCAAGCCAAAGGCAATCAATGTAAAAACGGGCATTACCGACGGCACCGCCACGGAAATCATTTCGGACGAATCGAACGCATTGCAGGAAGGCACCCAGGTACTGACCGGCACTGCGGGCACAGGCGCCGGCGGTGCGGCTAAATCGGCGGCGCCCGGCCCCCGTAGCCCCCGCAGCCCCCGGCACGCCGCTCATCCGCGTTACTGGCCTCGCCAAGGAATACCGCATGGGCAATACCACTGTCCATGCCCTGCGCGGCGTTTCGCTCGCCATCGCGGCCGGCGAGTTTGTCGCCGTGATGGGGCCGTCGGGTTCGGGCAAATCCACCTTCATGAACCTGCTGGGTTGCCTCGACCACCCGAGCGGCGGTGACTATTGGCTGGGCGGCGAGGAAGTGTCGAAGCTGTCCGGCGATCAGCTTGCCACCGTGCGCAATCGCAAGATCGGTTTCGTCTTTCAGCACTTCAACCTGCTCGCCCGCACCAGCGCGCAAGACAACGTGGCGCTGCCGCTGCTCTATGCCGGGCTCGCTACCGATGAACGCCATCGCCGCGCCGAACAGCGGCTGCGCCAGGTCGGACTGGGCGAACGGCTCGATCACCAGCCGACGCAGCTTTCTGGCGGCCAGCAACAGCGCGTCGCCATCGCCCGCGCGCTGGCCAACGACCCGATGCTGGTGCTGGCCGACGAGCCCACTGGTGCGCTCGACTCGCGCACCAGCATCGAAATCATGGCGCTGCTGCAAGCCCTCAACCGCGAGGGCATCACCATCGTGCTGGTCACGCACGAGCACGACGTTGCCGCGGCGGCATCGCGCATCGTCACCTTCCGCGATGGCCATGTCGTCGAAGATCGGACCAACGCGCCCATCGATGCCGCCGCCGTGCTGGCGGCGCTGCCCCAAGAGGCGGAAGCATGAGTGATTCACGTCCAAGGGCTGCCGACGCCAGCCGAGCGGGAAATTTATACAATTTGGCGATTGAATCGCGCATTTGTATAAACCTTGATGGCTCCCGTGCCGTACCGCTAGCGCCGACTTTTTCGCCGCCGGGCCGCCCCGAGGTGGAAAACGCCCCCGGTGGGGGCAGCGAACAAAGTGAGCATGGGGGCCCTTCTTGGGGAGCCGAATGAACTTCGCCGCCACCCTGCGCATCGCCCTCTACGCCCTGCGCGTTAACAAAATGCGCTCGGCGCTGACCATGTTGGGCATCATCATTGGCGTTGCCGCGGTGATTGTGATGATCGCGGTGGGCAACGGCGCACAGGCCAAGGTGGAAGAGCAGATTCGCAGCCTCGGCTCGAACATCATCATGGTGATGTCCGGCTCCGTCACCTCGGGCGGCGCCCGCGGCGGCTCCGGCTCGCAACCAAGCATCTTCGAGGACGACGCCTACGCCATCGGCCGCGAAATCGACGAGATACACGCCGCCGCGCCCACCCTGCGCGGCACCGGTCAGGTCGTCCTCGGTAATACCAACTGGTCCACCTCCTTCTACGGGATCACGCCGGAATATCTCGACGTGCGCGACTGGCCCCTGGCCGAAGGGCGCGGCTTCGAGCAGGCCGAGATCAATAGCGCCGCCAAGGTCGTGCTGATCGGGCAAACCGTGGCGAAAAACCTGTTCGGCGACGAAAATCCGCTGGATCAGGTCATCCGTGTCAGAAAGGTGCCGCTCACGGTCATCGGCGTGCTTGACCGCAAGGGCCAGAGCATGATGGGGCAGGATCAGGACGACATCCTGCTGATGCCCATAACAACCGCCCGCAACCGCATTCTCGGCAGCACGCAACAGGCCAAGTCGCGCAGCGTCGGTTCCATTATGGTCAAGGTGAAACAGGGCGCCGACATGAGCGCCGCCGAAAGCCGGATGAAGGAACTGCTGCGCCAGCGCCACCGCCTGCAGCCCGGCCAGGACGACGATTTTTTCGTGCGCAACCTCTCGGAAATCCTGCAAGCCCAGGAGGCTTCGTCGAAAGTGCTGGCCATGCTGCTCGCCGCCGTCGCCTCGGTCTCGCTGTTGGTCGGCGGCATCGGCATCATGAATATCATGCTGGTCTCGGTCACCGAACGTACCCGCGAAATCGGCCTGCGCATGGCCGTTGGCGCCCGTGCTGGCGACATCCTTTCGCAATTCCTGGTCGAGGCCGTGACGCTGTCGCTGATCGGGGGCATCATCGGCATCTTGCTCGGCATC
>JAIFMO010000177.1 GCA_020048435.1 Sulfuritalea sp. | reverse complement strand
CGAACACGGCATCCTGCGGCGCCTCCGAGCCAGGACTGGCCGGGACGTAGGCTTGCACCAGATCGAGGTCGGCCACCAGGCCGCCATCCAGCACGCTAAATTGATTCCGATGCACCAGTTCGGCTTGCGCATGACCGCTGAGCGCACCCAGCACACCGAGGTTCTCACTGGCGGATTCACCGATCTGGGCGGCTTCGGTGGAAAAGACAACCACACCGCGCGGATCGTAGATCTTGACCTTGAGAACGCGCTGCCCCTTCACCTGGGCGGATACATCCCGTCCCAGCGATGCGAGAAAATCGAGCCGACCGAGCGCCTCGGGGGTCATGGTGGCGGCCCGCCGCAGTTGCGTCAGATAGTTGGGCCACAGGGCGTTGGAGAGACCGGTTGCCACCGCGATGCTGCGCTGAAGTTCGCGCTCGACGACTTCGTTGGTGGCGTTATGCTTCCAGCCCCAAGCGGTGAGCCACGCCGCGCCGATCAACAGGGCAAACAGGGCAGCGGCAGGCGTCTGGTAGATGCTGGCTTTGGGCTTGGCGTTAGACTTGGTGCTGGACTTAAAGTCGGGCATATCGGTGCACGATCCATGGCATGGTTCATTTTGAGCCAAGGCCAGCGTAAACGCAAAAACATGCAAAAACGGGATTGCCACCTTGCGGCGACAACCCCGTTTTGTAATGTAGCGTGACTAACCAGAATCCCGCGTCAGCGCCTCAGGCAGAAGCCTTGGCCGGCAATTTTTCCTTGATGCGGGCCGACTTGCCTGAGCGATCGCGCAGGTAGTAGAGCTTGGCCCGGCGCACGTCACCG
The DNA here is from genome assembly GCA_020048435.1 of Sulfuritalea sp. Taxonomy (GTDB): domain Bacteria; phylum Pseudomonadota; class Gammaproteobacteria; order Burkholderiales; family Rhodocyclaceae; genus Sulfurisoma. The sequence continues at coordinate 7,037 of JAIFMO010000177.1, read as the reverse complement.
CGACGCTTGATCTCGATAGCGGCGATGGCGGGCGAGTAAGTCTGGAAGGTACGCTCGACACCTTCGCCGGCGGAAATCTTGCGGACAATGAAATTGGAATTGATGCCGCGATTTTTCTTGGCGATCACCACGCCCTCGTAGGCCTGGAGACGCTCACGGGTGCCTTCCTTCACCTTCACCTGCACGATGACGGTGTCGCCAGGGGCGAACGAAGGAATAGTCTTGCCGAGGCGTTCGATTTCCTCGTTTTCGATCTGCTGAATCAGGTTCATGTCGTTTTCTCTCTTTCTGTTTAACTAATGACGACCGCAGAGCTCTTCGGCTTCGATTTCTCCGAGGAGTTGCGCTTCTTCCGCACTCACATCGCGACGCATCAACAAATCCGGGCGTCGCTGCCGGGTCCGCGCCAGTGACATTTTCAGTCGCCAGCGGCGGATGTTCTCGTGGTGCCCGGAAAGCAAAACCGCCGGCACCGGCATTCCTTCATAAACCTCAGGTCGCGTGTAGTGCGGGCAATCCAGCAACCCGGCTACAAACGAATCCTCAATGGCCGAGGCATCGTCGTTCAACGCACCCGGCAACTGCCGCACACAAGCGTCGATCAGGGCCATCGCCGCTATCTCGCCACCCGAGAGGACAAAATCGCCGATCGAAATTTCCTCGTCGACACAGCACTCGATCAGGCGCTCGTCGATACCTTCGTAGCGTCCGCAGAGCAGAATCGCCCCCTTCGTCGCGGCCAGCGCCTTGACCCGATCATGCGTCAGTGGCGCGCCCTGCGGCGAAAGGTAGATCACCCTCGCCCGCTGCCCATTTTCATTCTCATCGCCGCGCGCCATTTGTGCCAATTGCGCTGCGGCTATCGTCTTTTCCAGCGGCCCCGGCAACATCACCATGCCCGGCCCGCCGCCATACGGCCGGTCATCGACCGTCCGATGGTTATCCACGGTGCAATCGCGCGGATTCCAGCACGCCAGTTGCCAAAGGCCGCGTTCCCCTGCCCGCCGCGTGATGCCCGATTCTGTCACCGCCGCGAACATCTCTGGAAACAAAGTGATGGCATCGAAACGCAACATCACCAAGCCCGCATCACCAATCGGATTGCCAATCGACGCGAATCACGCCACCGGCCAAATCTACATCTTTCACTACCTGGGCGATGAAGGGCAACAATCGCTCCGTCTCTCCATCTCGGACCACCAGCACGTCATTGGCCCCGGTTGCGATCAACTCCGCCACCTTGCCCAAAGGCTCTGCTAGCAGATTAACCACGCCCAGACCAATCAGATCGGCCCAGTAATACTCACCGTATCCGGTCGCCGGCAACGCATCGCGCGGGGCGGCAAGCAAAAGGCCGTCAAGCCTTTCTGCTGCCGTGCGATCATCGACGCCCTTCAACTTGACAACCAGCGCCTTACCGTTGAGCTTGAAGCCCTCGGGAACATAAGGCACCCAATCGCCCGGATTAGGGTCGCTATCCGCAGGATTCGTCCCCAACCACCAGGTTGGCATCTCGCCCCAGGCAGCCGGATCATCGCCCATCGGCAGCACCTTCAACCAGCCCTGCAAGCCGAAGGGGGCGATCACTCGCCCCAGCACCACCATGCCGCTAATCAGGCGGCCTGCTTGGCGGCGTTCTGCTTAACGAGACGGGCGGCGGTAGGCGACAACTGGGCGCCGACGCCCTGCCAGTAAGCCAGACGAGAGGTGTCGATAACCAGACCCTTCTCGGTCTCGGCCGCGACCGGATTGTAAAAGCCGATACGCTCGACAAAACGACCGTCGCGACGATTGCGCGAGTCGGTCACCACCATGTTGTAGAACGGGCGTTTCTTGGCGCCGCTGCGAGCCAGTCGAATGACGACCATATGACGTTACCTATACCTGAGAAATCGGAAAAAGCTGGCGATTATAGCGGGATTCTGGCGGAAGACAATCTTCCGCGGTTCAGATACGAAATATCCTGGATTCAACTGAATACGCCGGTAATGGTCGCCTGTACCGCCTCGGCGGCGGCACGGGGATCATCAGCCTGACGGATTGGCCGACCAACAACGATGTAGTCCGCCCCGTTGTAAAAGGCCTGGGCAACATCGACGGTGCGCTTCTGGTCATCGACTGGCTTGTTTTCGACCGGACGGATGCCCGGCGTAACCACCAGCAGTTTTTGACCGAGTTCGCGACGAATCAGTGGCGCTTCCAGCCCCGATGAAACGATGCCATCAACGCCGGTCTCCAGCGCCCGGCGGGCGCGCGACAGCACCAACTTCTCGACGTCGCAGGTAAACCCAAGGTCGTCAAGATCGCCACGATCGAGACTGGTCAACACGGTCACTGCCAGGATTTTCAAGCTTCCTTTGTCGCGCGCGGCAGCATCCATCATGGCCTGGTTGCCGTGGATGGTGGCAAAGGTAGCACCGCTACCGGACAGGGCGCGCACGGCGGATCGCACGGTCTCGGGCACATCGAAGAACTTGAGGTCGACAAACACCTTTTTGTTCCGGGCAGTGAGCCAGTCCAGCAGTTCAAAATAGCCGCCAGCCATAAAAAGTTCCAGACCAATCTTGTAAAAGCTTACGGTATCGCCGAGTTGGCTCACCAGCGCGCGCGCCGCCGTGGCTTCGGCAACATCCAGCGCAACGATGAGTCGATCGCGAACGGGTATCGGTTTATCGGAAAGAAGATCGCTCACGGTTTTCTGCTTTCAGGTTCGGTGTCGGGATAAAACTGCTTGAAACTCCGGGTGCGCCAATAGCCGTCGGCGACATATCGGCCCAGCGCCAGGAATTCGCCCGCGTCGCGCGTCGCTCCCACGAAGCGCGCCATCTCCTTACCATCGAGCCCGACAAAAATGAAGGTTGGCGTCCCGCGCACGCGTTGAGCACGCGCGAAGTTTTTCTCGGTCATGTTCTGCCCGGCGAAATCGGTCACCGTCACGCTGCCTAGCAGATCAACGGAAAAAATTGCGAAATGGCCCCGGAAAAACCTGAGTACCTCGGGCTGACCAAGAACCTGCTCCCGCATCTTGCGGCAGAACGGGCAGCCTTCTGTCTCGAACATCAAGAGCACGCCCCGCTTGCCCGACTTGCGGGCGCTCACCAGTTCGGACTGAAAGTCACCGAGAGACTGATCGAAAAAAGTCTCCGTGGCGGCGGCAACGTTGATCGAACCCCAGGACAGAACAAGAAAAGGCAGCAGTAATAGACGACGAAACAGGTTGAACATGACCAAGCGAAAAAAAGACGATACGGATCGGCTGCAAATTCTACTAGAATCGGCGCGTTAGCCTGTTTCCAACCCACCGATCCGGGTCAATTGCCCGAACAGCGACGCCTCCAGTCAAGAGCTCACGTCACGCGCGATGTCTCAAACGACCAACACTTCGCCCCCAACACCGCAACCCTCTTCGCCCGCGCTGGATAGTGCGCTGGCATGGCTGGCCACTTCGCCCGCCGAAGATCCGCTACGCGACCTCGTTCCGCTACGTAATCACCTGAGCTCGGTCGACGCTATGGCCGTTGCGCCACTGCAACTAGTGCGCATCCTCGAACTTTTTCAGCCGCGCGTCGATGCCGTCAATGCCGCACTGAATCCCATGTTGGTCGATTCCGCGCTGCCCATTGACCGCCGACTGCGTACCGTCAGCCAAGGACTGCTCGACGTTCACGGCGGTATTGTCGCCGCTTACGTCAAGGTTTTGCGGGAGGCCGATTACACCCGCCTGAAAGGCCTGCATCGCAATCCTGTATCCCTGTGCAACCTGGCGCTGGCCAACATCGCCCGCCAGTTTGAAATCGCGCTGCTGATCGCCGCCGCCGCGCCACCGGAAATGTGGCGACATGCCCAACTCATCTACCACTGGGCCATGGCATCGGTGCCGCATGACAGCACCCTGCCCGCCAGCGCGGCGTCGATGCAGCGACATCTCAAGTCCATGCTGGCCCTGGCCGCTGCGCAACCGGAGAGTTTTGTCGCCGCCGAGGTGCGTTTCCTTCACAACTATCTTTACGCCTTTGCCAGCCAGGTCGAACTAAACTCTGCGATACCGCCGTCAAGCGACACTTGGTACTGGGTCGAGGAAAATCGTGAGCACGGCCCCACCGCAATCGTTCGCCGGCCGCCGCCGCCGGGGGTACGGATACTTTTTTTCTCCTGTCGCGAACTCGGACGTGGCGCGCTTGAACATGTCGAACGACTTGGCTCGGGCGAGTCTGCCGAGGCACTCGGCCTGCCACCTGAAGCCGCCGAACCGGCGTTCCGCGAGGCGCTGCGTCGTGCCGCCGGCCGCTGGGTCACGCCACCCCGGCGCCATACGCAGCGACGGGGCACCAGCAACCGGGTTCAGGTCTGCACCGATCTCTCGGCACTCTGGCACCATCAGCGCGGCGACGGCCAACTCATTGCCGATGCCGTCGGGGTGACCGCCACCAACTGGATGATGCTCAACGAAAGCCCCGGGGGCCTGGCGATCATGCACGTCTCCGGCAATACCAGCGGCCTCGTTGCCGGCAGCGCCCTGGCGGTGCAGGCCGCCGAGAATCACCCCTGGAACCTGTGCGTGGTGCGCTGGGCTCGCAGCGACAATCCCGAACATATCGAACTGGGCTTGGAACTGCTGGCCCATGCGGCCGAGGCCGTGCGCCTGGCGCGTCCAGGCGCCGATCCGGCCGAAGCCTTCCGTCTGCCACCGCTACCGGCCTTGAAGCGCGGCGAAACCCTGCTGGTCAGGCGCGGCTTTTTTGCCGCGAAAGAATTCACCCTGGTTAGCGACGACAGCAAGCGCATCCAGATCTCCGAATGCGTGCCGGGCGAATTGCTGCTGCAAACATCCAGCCTCGAACTCTTCGAGTTCAATCGCGACTTTTCGCCTTCCGCGGGCTAGTGCCGGCGGAGAAGACTCCCGGCAATTCCGCTGTCACCAGCGCTCCGGTCAGAATGAGGCCCCAGGAAGCGTAGAGCCAGATCAGAAACACCGGCATGGCGGCAAAGGCGCCATAGATCACCGTGTAGGTGGGCAATTGCGCCACGAAAAGACTGAACAGGCGCTGCAACATGGCGAATCCGAGGCCTGCCAGCAAACCGCCGGTCAGGGCGTGCCAGGGCCGAATGACGCGATTGGGTATCGCCCAATACACCAGCGCGAACAGCGCCGTCATGAAGGCGATGGGCAGCGTCTTGAAGAAAAGCGTATTGACCCAGACCGGTTCACCAACCACGCCGAACGACACGCTGGCAAGGTAGGTGGTTGCGATCAGGCTGCCGCCAAAAACCAGCGGCCCGAGCAGCAGCGCCATCAGGTGCATGGCCACGCGCTTCAACCACGGCCGCGGCGCACCGACTTTCCAGATGGCATTGAAGGCATGTTCGATGGTCAGCATCTGCATCAGCGCTGTTATCGCCAGCAACGCCCCCCCCAGTAAAGTCACCCGCTCGGCGCGATGCGCGAACTGGCCGACATACTTGGCGATTACCGTGCCGGCTTTGTCCGGCAGCAGATTGGCGAGCAGGAATTTCTCCAGTGCGGCACCGAGATCACTGCCAAAGGGCAGTCGGGTCACAATGGCCGCGCCCACGGCAAACATCGGCACCAAGCCCAGCAGCGTCGCAAAAGACAGCGCCGCGGACGTCTGCGCGCATCGCTCGTCGTCGAAACGCCTGATCACGCGCGTGACGAGACGCCAGGGGATCAAAATGGGGGCTAGTAACCAGCGCATATAATCGGGTCCATTGTATCGAATGGCATCGAAAGGCTTCGTCTTGACATCTCCCCACCGTACCGCTACCGCCGACTTTTCCGGCCGTTTCAACCTGCTTGCCAGTACCAGCCTGATCGCGCTGATCGCGCTCGGCCTGGCCTGGGAATTGTGGCTGGCGCCGTTAAAACCAGGCGGGTCCTGGTTGGTACTCAAGACGCTGCCCCTGCTGGCCCCCCTGTTTGGCATTCTGCATGGCCGACGCTACACCCATCAGTGGGCTTCGATGCTGATTCTCATCTATGTCGCCGAAGGGGCAGTGCGCGCCACCACCGACAGCGGTGCCTCCCGAATGCTCGCGGGCATGGAAGTGGTGCTGGCACTGGTCTTTTTTGCCGCCACCGTCCTCTACGCCCGCGTTACAAGACCCTAGCCCGGGCCCTCGCTGGGGCTACAACTGCGGATTGATTTTTTCCGCCATCCCGGCGTGCAACTTGTTCAGCGCGTTGATGTAGGCCTTGGCCGAAGCCACCACGATGTCGGTATCCGAGCCCTGCCCGTTCACGATGCGACCGTCGCGCGACAAACGAACGGTCACCTCGCCCTGGGCATCGGTGCCGGTGGTAATGGCATTGACCGAATAGAGCAGCAGATCGGCGCCGCTATTCACCACTGACTCGATGGCCTTGAAGGTGGCATCAACCGGGCCGCTACCGACGGATTCGACCTGGCTCTCGCTACCGCCCACCGACAGGGTAAGCCTGGCCATCGGCGTTTCACCTGTTTCGGAATGAAACATCGACGCCATCAGACGGATATGTTCGTGCGCCGGCGGCATGCCTTCGTCGCCCACCAGCGCATAGATATCCTCGTCGAAAATCTCGCGCTTCTTGTCGGCGAGTTCCTTGAAGCGGGCAAAGGCCGCGTTCACGGCTTCCTCGCTCCCCAGTTCGATGGCGAGTTCCTTCAGGCGTGACTTGAAGGCATTGCGCCCGGAAAGTTTGCCGAGCGTAAGCCTGTTGGTGGTCCAGCCCACATCCTCGGCCCGCATGATTTCATAGGTTTCGCGGTGTTTGAGCACGCCATCCTGATGGATGCCCGACTCGTGAGCAAAAGCATTGGCGCCAACCACCGCCTTGTTGGGCTGCACAGGATAGCCGGTGATCTGCGAGACAAGGCGGGAAGCCGGCACGATCTGCGATATGTCAATGCGGGTGTCGCAGGTAAACAGATCGCCACGAGTGCGCACGGCCATGACAATCTCTTCCATCGCAGCATTGCCGGCACGTTCGCCAAGGCCGTTGATGGTGCATTCGACCTGCCTTACTCCGTTTTGAACGGCGG
>JAIFMO010000090.1 GCA_020048435.1 Sulfuritalea sp. | reverse complement strand
GGCGTCAAGAGTGTCGATAACAAACTGGTTCATAAGTCCGGCAAATAGAACCACGCCAACGCTAACCGCTAAAGGACATATCCATGGAAATCAAAGAAGCCTATAAGCAAAAAATGACAACGCAGCTGCAGGAATGGGTCGCCGAAATCAACCTGTTGGACGCCAAGGTGAAAAGTGCCGAGTCTGATATGAAAATCAAAGGGGCGCAGCAGTTACAGGAACTTCGCGCCAAGCAGCGGGCGGCTTCGGAAAAACTGACCGAGTTGGGAAAATCCAGTGGCGAAGCATGGGATCAACTTACCGCTACCACTGACAAGATTTGGGAAGACCTAAAGGCCGGCCTTAAGGAAGCACAAGCCAAGTTCAAATAAATGAGGCATGGGTGGTCTCCACCGCCCATGCCCCATGGAATGCTGGTTTTTTCTCAATATCCGTTGCGAAAACCAGTCAACCAGAAATATGGACCTGTTGTCCTCGGTTAGTGCCTCATCCCGATGATTTCTTTACGGCCACCTTTTCTGCGGCCGCGTCGGCGCCGGTGGGGAATCCGGGGAAGGGAAAGCTACCCATCAGCTTGCGCGTCTGTTCCTGCATTTTTTCCTGCATTTGCTGAAACATTTTGGCGCTCTGCTCGACGTAGGTTCCCATCACGCTTTGCATCGCCGGGCCCTGGAAATTGAGAAACTGTGTCCACAGTTCCTGGCTTTTGGCCGGATTGTCACCATAGAGCGACTTGACCTGATCCTGCAATTGTCTCTGCATGCCAGTGAAGGCGGTGACGTTGTTTTCCAGATACTTGCCCATCATCCCCTGCATGGCGTTGCCATAGAAGCGGATCATCTGGGCCAGGATGTCGGATGAGAACATCGGCGCACCCGCCGATTCCTCTTCCAGGATGATCTGGAGCAATATGCTGCGGGTCAGATCTTCGCCGCTCTTGGCGTCGACGACCTGGAATTCTTCGTGCTCCAGCACGAGCACCTTGACGTCAGCCAGTGTGATGTAGGTGCTGGTTCGGGTGTCGTAAAGACGACGGTTCGGATATTTCTTGATCAGACGCAATTTGTCGGCCATGGCTATCCCTCCTGATCCGCCCACCACCTTTGCGGCGGTGCGGCATTATAGGACAGAATTATCGAGGCCCGCGCAGTAGCGCAGGCCTCGAATTGCCGGCCGGAATAACTTATTGCAGGTACAAGCCGCCGTTGATGTTGAGCGTGGCGCCAGTCATGTAGCCGGCGAGGTCGGACGCCAGATACGAGCACAGCGCGCCCATTTCTTCGGGCTTGGCCAGGCGCTTCATCGGGATGGTGTCGATGATGCTCTTGAGGACGTCCTCGCGGATCGCCATCACCATCTTGGTGGCGACATAGCCCGGGGCGATGGCATTGACCGTCACGCCCTTGGTGGCTACTTCCTGCGCCAATGCCTTGGTGAAACCGATCACGCCGGCCTTGGCGGCCGAGTAATTGGTCTGCCCGGCCTGGCCCTTGACGCCATTGACCGATGAAATGTTGATGATGCGACCCCAGCCACGCGAAGCCATGTTGGCGGAGACCTGTTTGGTCATGTTGAACAGGCTGGTGAGGTTGGTCGAAATGACGGCATCCCACTGGTCCTTTTCCATCTTGCCGAACATTCTGTCGCGGGTGATGCCGGCGTTATTGACCAGAATGTCGACCGGGCCGGCCTTGGCCTCGGCTTCGGTCACCATGGCCTTGCAGGATTCAATATCGGTGACGTCGCCAGCAACGCAAACGAAGTCATTGAAGCCGGCGGCCTCCATTTCCTTCAGCCACTCGTCCTTGTTGTCGAACTGCGGATGGTAAGCGGCGACGACCTTGTGGCCGTCCTTGGCAAACGCCTGGCAAATCGCGGAGCCAAGGCCACCCATGGCGCCCGTTACAAAAGCTACTCGTTGTGTCATGTGATTTTTCTTCCTCGGAACAATGTTGAAAACAAAGCGTGATCTCGCCGCGCCGTCTGCCCTAGTCGGCGCGTTCTTTCACGTAACGGCCCGGCGCGGGCTCGCTGGGTGGGTAGGACTTGTTGCCGAGCCTGCCGCGCGCGGCCACTTTGCCATCGGCGAAACCACCCAGCCATTCGGCCCAGCGCGGCCACCAACTGCCCTTGACCTCCGTGGCGGCGGTCAGCCAGGCGTCGGCATCGGCGCTTGCGCCATCCTCGGCGTCGTTGTTAATCCAGTAGCTGCGCTTGTTCTTCACCGCCGGGTTGATGACGCCGGCGATGTGGCCCGACGCGCCAAGCACGAAGGTGGTTTTGCCACCGAGCAAGTCGCAGTTCTGGTAGGAGGTCTTCCATGGCACGATGTGATCTTCGCGCGTGGCGAGGATGAAGACGGGCATGTCGACACTGCCGAGATCCACTTTGACGGGCCCGGCCTTTTCGGTGCCCATCGTCAGCTTGCCCGGCACGCGCAGGCTGTTTTCGAGATAGAGATTGCGCAGATACCAGGCCAGGAAAGGCCCCGGCAGGTTGGTCGAATCCGAGTTCCAGTAGAGCAGATCGAACGCCGTCGGCTTGTTGCCCTTGAGGTAATTGCCAACGACGTATTGCCAGATGAGGTCGTTGGCGCGCAGCGACGAGAACACCGAAGACAACTCGCGCCCGGGCAGGATGCCGCCCTGGCCGATGGTCTGTTCGCGGTCGGTGACGGCCTTCTCGTCAACGAAATAGCCGATCTCGCCCGTGTCGGAAAAATCGAGCAGCGTGGTGAGCAGCGTTAGCGATGCCGCCGGGTCCTCGCCGCGCGCCTTGGCCACCGCCAGCGCCGAGGCGATGATGGTGCCGCCAACGCAGAAGCCAAGTGCATTCACCTGCTTGGTGCCGCAGATATCGCGCGCCACCTTGAAGGCAACCAGCACGCCGCGGTCGATGTAATCGTCCCAGGTGAGGTAGCCCTGATCCTCTTTCACGTTGCGCCAGGACACGAGGAATACGGTGTGGCCCTGCTCGACCGCGTAGCGCACGAAAGAGTTCTCGGGTTGCAGGTCGAGAATGTAGTATTTGTTGATGCAGGGCGGCACCATGACGAAGGGACGCTTGGCCACCTTGTCGGTTAGCGGCGAATACTGGATCAACTGCATCACTTCGTTCTCGAACACTACCGCGCCCGGCGTGATGGCCAGATTGCGGCCGACCTCGAACTGCGTCTCGTCGGTCATGGAGATGCGACCTTTTTGCAGGTCGCCGATCAGGTTCTGGATGCCGCGCGTGATGCTCTCGCCCTTGGTCTCGAGCGCGATCTTGACGAATTCGGGGTTGGTCGCCGCGAAATTGCTTGGCGCCATCGCGTCAACATATTGCCGCGTGGCGAAGCGCAGGCGATTCTTGTCCAGGCCCTCGGGCACTGGCGCCTCTTCGGCCATGCGCTTGATGTAGCTGGAATTGAGCAGATAGGCCTGGCGCAGGTAATCGAATACGGGGCTTTCGCTCCAGGCCGGGTGGTCAAAGCGGCGGTCGCCCGGTTCGGGCTTTACGTGGGGTTCCGCTACCTCGCCCTGCTTGCGGCTGGCAATTGATTGCCATAGGCGCGCATGACTGGCCAGCCATTCCTGTTGCAGTTCGGCGGGAATGGGCGGTAGCCACGGCGGGGCCGCGATGCCGGCCGTGGCCGGGGAGGCCGGGGCCGCGGCGGTCGCACGCGGCATGTTGGCCTGTTGCTGGGCCATCCATTGCATGAAGCCCTGTGCGAAGGCCTGGCCCTGTTGCATGAGGTCCTGCATCGATGGGGTGGGGGATTCTGGTGTGACGGACATCCGCGACTCCTTGAAACGCTCGGGGCGTTCGCTACGCTACGTTAAATGTGACGAAATTCTGCGATGCACCCTCTGGCCTGTCAAGACAAGGCAAAATGGCGGCATGTACATAATCGCGATCGGCTGGTTTTACGTCACGCTGTTGATGGCGCTGACAGAAACCAATGTTACCGCTGGAATCCTTACATTTACCTTTTATGGCGCGGCTCCGCTGGCGCTATTTCTCTGGTTGTTCGGCACGCCGGAGCGGCGGCGACGCATGGCGACGCGCGAGCGGATGCGGGCGCGTAAGCTTGAGACCGAAGCCAAAGCCGTTGATTCCAAGGCGAGCGCTGACGACTGAGGGCTGAATCGGGGCTGATTACGGGGCTGATTACGGAATGGATTCGAGCCAGATCAGCGATGCCATGCGCCCCGTCGCGCCGTCACGGCGATAGGAAAAAAAACGTTCGTCGTCGTTGAAGGTACAAAAGTCGGCGCTAGCGATACGGCGTATGCCCAGCGCGAAAAGGCGCTGACGCGCCAACTCATGCAGGTTGCACAGCCACTTGCCGGCGGCGTGCGGCACAAAGGCGCTGGCGGCAGCCGCATCGTTGGCAATAAAGATCGCGCGTACCTCGTCGCCCACTTCGAAGGCGGTGGGACCGATAGCCGGGCCGAGCCAGGCCATGATTTCTTCGGCTGGCCGCCGTAGCGCTAGCGCCGACTTTTCCAGCACGCCGGCCGCCAGTCCGCGCCATCCGGCGTGAGCCGCGCCAACGGCTGTGCCCCGGATATCGCAAAACAGCACGGGCAGGCAATCGGCCGTGAGCACGGCGCATACCGTGCCGGGCCTGAAACTCACGCAGGCATCGGCTTCGACCACGATGCCGGAGCGCGACTCCTCTGCCACCACGCACTGGCTGCCATGTACCTGCCGCAGCCACAACGGTTCCCCCGGCAGCGCACGGCGCAGCAAGGCGCGATTGGTTGCCACCGCAACGGGATCGTCGCCCACGTGATCGCCCAGATTGAAGCTCGCATAAGGGTCGCTGCCGACGCCCCCCCTTCGGGTGGTGACCCGCGCGCGCACCCTGTCCAACCGGGCTCCGGATGGCGCATCCCACTCGGGAACGATGAAATTCGCACTCATGTCCGCAGGCTCTCCAGCAGCGCGGTGAAGTCGGCCGGCAACGGCGATTCCCACGCCATTTCGTTGCCACCGTCGGGGTGCACCAGTGCCAGCCGCCAGGCGTGCAGTGCCTGGCGCGGGAAGGTATCCAGCTGTCCGGCATCAGCCTTGCCCGACTTTTTTTTGCCGTAGGTGGCGTCGCCGACCAGCGGATGGCCGATCGAATTCATGTGCACGCGGATCTGATGGGTGCGCCCGGTTTCAAGACGGCATTCCACCAGCGTGGCGGCGGCGAAGCGCTCGCGTACGGCGTAGTGAGTGCGCGCTTCTTTGCCGGCGCCAGCCCTGACCACAGCCATCTTGATACGCTGCACCGGATGACGGCCGATGGGCGCGTCGACCATGCCGTCGTGCGCGACCCTTCCATGCACCAGCGCCAGGTAATGACGTTTCACCGTGCGCGCCTGTAACTGGCGCACCAGATCGGTTTGTGCGACCAGCGTTTTCGCCACCACCAACAAGCCGCTGGTGTCCTTGTCGAGCCGATGGACGATGCCGGCGCGCGGAACCAGGGCAAGGGCTGGCGCATGGTGCAGCAGCGCATTCATCAGCGTGCCAGATTCGTTGCCGTTGCCCGGATGGACGACCAGGCCAGCCGGCTTGTCGATGATGATAAGGGCCGCGTCTTCGAAAATAACAGGCAGGTCAATATCCTGCGCGACCGCCGAAAAAGTTGGCACTAGCGGCACGGCAAGGAAAGCGACCCGTTCTCCCCCGTGTACCTTGCGCTTGGCTTCGGCCGGCGCGCCTTCGAGCAAAATGGCGCCTTCCTTCAACCAGCCCTGCAGGCGGCTACGCGAATGCGCGGGGAACATGTGAGCCAGTGCCGCGTCAAGGCGCAGGCCAATACATTCCGGCGGCACCGTGCCGTTATAATCGTCCGACTCATTCAGGGTGTCATTCATCATGCGCAGTTTATTCTCTCTCGCCTTCATCCTCGCCGTCTCGCTTGCCGGTTGCGGCATCCTGCCCGACCAGATCGACGAAACCGCCGGTTGGTCAGCCAACAAGCTCTACACGGAGGCCAAAACCGCCGTGGCCGAAGGTTCGTTCGAAAAGGCCATCAAATATTTCGAAAAGCTCGAATCGCGCTATCCCTATGGCCGCTACGCCCAGCAGGCGCAGCTCGAAGTTGCCTTCGCTTACCACAAGCAGCAGGAACCGGCATCGGCCATCGCCGCCTGCGACCGTTTCATTCGCCTGCACCCGACGCATCCTAGCGTCGATTACGCCTACTACCTCAAGGGGTTGGTGAATTTCAACGAAGATCTTGGCATGCTCGGTCACATCAGCAACCAGGACGCCACCGAGCGCGACCCCAAGGCAGCCAAGGAATCCTTCGAGTCCTTCAAGGAACTGGTCACCCGTTTTCCCGAGAGCAAATACGCGCCGGACGCCACGGCGCGCATGAAATACCTGGTGAATGCGCTGGCCGCGCACGAGGTGCATGTCGCCCGCTACTACATGAAGCGCGGCGCCTATGTTGCCGCCGCCAACCGCGCCCAGACTGCCGTCAAGACCTACCCCGATGCGCCGGCCAACGAGGAGGCGCTGTTCGTCATGGTCAAGGCCTACGACGCGCTGAACCTCGCCGACCTGCGCGACGACGCCGAACGTGTGATGAAAAAGAACTTCCCCAACAGCGAATACTACAAACGCGGCCTCAACAAGAAAGAGGCATGGTGGAAGCTCTGGTAATAGGCTGAATCAGCCGCGGGGGCAGCTGCGGGGTCAACTGCGGGGTCAACAGCGGAATCAGCCGCGCTGGCGGCGGGCCTCGAACAGGCAGATACCGCTCGCCACCGAGACGTTGAGGCTTTCGACCGAGCCATACATCGGGATCTTTGCCAGTTCGTCGCAGGTATCGCGCGTCAGCCGGCGCAGGCCGTCCCCTTCCGCACCAAGCACCCAGGCCACGCCGCCGCGCTGATCGATGGTGTAAATATCCTTCTCGGCCTCGCCCGCCGCGCCGATGGTCCAGATATTGCGGTCCTTCAGCTCACGCAACGTGCGCGCCAGATTGGTCACCATGAGGTAGGGCACGGTATCGGCTGCGCCGCTGGCTACCTTGATCGCCGTCGCGTTCAAGCCGCAAGCGCGATCCTTCGGTGCCAAGACCGCGTGTGCGCCGGCGGCATCGGCCACGCGCAGGCAGGCGCCCAGATTGTGCGGATCGGTCACCCCATCGAGCACCAGCAACAAGGCCGGTTCGGCCAGATTTTCAAGCACGTCGTCAAGCGTGATATGGCGCTGCGCCGCCGCCACGCGGGCCACCACCCCCTGATGCCGCGCCCCGCCCGCCAGGCCATCCAGTCGCGCCGCCTCGGTCGGGATCACCTTTACTCCGCGCGCTTCGGCCAAAGCCAACAAATCGCGCACCCGACTGTCCTGGCGACCGGACGCAACATGAATTTCCTTTACGTCATCGGCCGCATGACGCAGTTTGGCAATGACGGCGTGGAAGCCGTGTATGAGACGGGTGTCGCTCATATTCTCGTGGCCAGATTCGCTGCCACAAGAATGTCCAGATCGGCTGCAGTGAATGTAGGGACCGAAAGAAAGCGGCCCGCCACGACGCAGTCGGTGTCCACACGGCCCAGCGCCAGTTCCGTCATGCGCGTGTGCAGCAGCACGAACTTCCACGGTACTCCGGATGGACGCGCGAAAACACCCGTGATGGTTTTCTCCAGACCAGACAACAAAGTCCCCCAATTGTCGGCGCCGTCCAGGCTCAACGCCAGCCGGGCGCCATCGATGGAAATATCGAGCAAGTGGGCTTCGAACTGCTCGCCGCCATCGATAAAAGCACGGCCGGGTAAGGGCGGCGTCAATTCGTAACGCAAGTGTTGGCGTCGTTCAAGCATGGAAACCTCCCGTAATCCTGGTGGGCAGTCTAGCCGCGGCTGCTGCGCTTTTTCGGTTCCTTCGTGGACGGGGTTGCACCGGGTTCCACCAGACGAAAATCGATCTTGTTCTGTTCCATGTCGACGCGGACAAGTTGAATGCAAACGCGGTCGGACAGGCG
>JAIFMO010000039.1 GCA_020048435.1 Sulfuritalea sp. | reverse complement strand
TGGCATCGATGAAAAAACGATTGGCGGTTGCGGCGCTGACATAAAACTCGATGAGGTCGGCATCCTGTGGAAAAGCCGGTAGTGTCACCGCTGCTTCCTCCCACGGTATTTCGTCATCTTCGGCCCGGGCGGTTGAACCAAGAACGGCGCCGCACATGAGCGCGGCTGCAAAAAGTCGGCGGTAGCGGTACGGCATCATGGTGCGAAGTCCGCGCTTGTGGCAACCTGCGACCAGCGCGGCTTGCGTTCCGCCGGATGGAGAAAAAGGTGGCGGGCCAGTTCGGTCAGCGCGGTTTCATACACGGCACGCTTGAACTCGATTACCGTATCGAGCGGCACCCAGTATTCGTTCCAGCGCCAGGCGTCGAACTCGGGGTGGCAGGAGGCCCGCAATGAAACGTCGGAATCGCGGCCGATCATGCGCAGCAGAAACCAGATCTGCTTCTGGCCCTTGTAGGTATTGCGCCACTCGCGCCTGACCCATTGTTTCGGCACGTCGTAGCGCAGCCACTCACGCGTGCGCCCAAGTATGTGGACATGATCCGGCAACAATCCGACCTCTTCATGAAGTTCCCGATACATTGCTTCTTCCGGCGTTTCGCCGCGCTTGATGCCGCCTTGCGGAAACTGCCAGGAATGCTCGCGTATGCGTTTGCCCCAGAAAACCTCGTTGTGACTATTAGCCAGGATGATGCCGACGTTGGGGCGGTAGCCTTCACGATCGAGCATGGTTAAACCTTCGAATGATTGATTGTCGGCAATTCTTCCACAATCGCCGATGCATGGAAAGGATGGCCAACGGTAGAATTCCCCCCTTTCTGACCGGACTCCCCGGAACCCATCATGCGCGCCAGTCAATTCTTCATCGCCACGCTTAAGGAAGCCCCCGCCGACGCCGAGGTCGCCTCTCACAAGCTGATGACCCGCGCCGGCATGATTCGCAAACTCGATGAAATGAATCGCGCTGGCGCCATCGAACTGCTGATGCCACTGATTCAGCCGGCCGAGTTGTGGCAGGAAACGGGACGCTGGGACAAGATGGGCCCCGAGATGCTGCGCATCAAGGATCGCCACGACCGCGACTTCATTATCCAGCCAACCTCCGAGGAGGTCGTCACCGACATTGCGCGCGGCGAAATCCACAGCTACCGCCAGCTGCCGAAGAATTTTTATCATATCCAGACGAAATTCCGGGATGAACGCCGGCCACGCTTCGGCTTGATGCGCGGCCGCGAATTCACCATGAAGGACGCCTATTCCTTCGACCGCGACGAAGCCGCCGCCGAGAAGAGCTATCAGGTGATGTACGCCGCCTATGTGAAAATCTTCGAGCGGCTTGGCCTCACTTTCCGTGCTGTGCGCGCCGACACCGGCGCCATTGGGGGCTCGCTGTCACACGAGTTTCAGGTCATCGCCGACACCGGCGAAGATATGCTCGTCTATTGCCCCGATTCCGATTACGCTGCCAACATTGAGCTGGCCGAGGCGCTGCCGCTGGTTGCCGCGCGCGCGACACCCGCCGAGGCCATGCAGAAGGTCGCCACGCCCGACACCATTCGCTGCGCGGATGTCGCCAAACTGCTGGGTCTGCCGCTTGAGCGCACCGTCAAATCCATCGTGCTGGCCACCGAAACCCCGCTGGGCGCCGAAGTGTGGCTGGTGCTGGTGCGCGGCGATCACGAACTCAACGAAGTCAAGGTCGGCAAGGTGCCGGGCCTCGATGGCGGCTTCCGCTTTGCCTCGGAGCAGGAAATCATTGCACATTTCGGCTGCCCGCCAGGCTTTCTCGGTCCGCTCAGCACGAAGAAACCGGTGCGTGTCGTTGCCGACCGCACCGTCGCCAACATGAGCGATTTCGTCAGTGGCGCCAACGAGATCGGCTGCCATATCCGGGGCATCAACTGGAGCCGTGACCTGCCCGAACCCGAACTGATCGCCGACATCCGCAATGTCGTCGAAGGCGACCCCTCGCCCGACGGCAAGGGTCGTCTCGCCATCCAGCGCGGCATCGAGGTCGGTCATGTCTTCTTCCTTGGCACCAAATATTCCGAGGCGATGAATTGCACCTACCTCGACGAAACCGGCAAGCCGCGAACGATGGTGATGGGTTGCTACGGCATCGGTGTCACCCGCCTGGTCGGCGCCGCCATCGAACAGAACCACGACGAGCGCGGCATCATCTGGCCCGACACCATCGCACCATTCACCCTGGCGATCTGCCCGATCGGCTGGGGCAAGTCCGACGCTGTGCGCGCCGCGGCAACCACGCTCTACGACGAACTGAGCATTGCCGGCATCGATGTCATCCTCGACGACCGCGACGAGCGGCCCGGCGTGATGTTCGCCGAATGGGAACTGATCGGCGTGCCCCACCGCGTCACTATTGGTGATCGTGGCCTCAAGGAGGGCATGGTCGAGTACCAGCACCGCCGCGACAAGGAGGCCACCAAGGTGCCGCTGGCCGTGATTGCAGCTCATGTTGCAGCCCATGTCGCCGCCCTGGCGCGGCAGAAGGCCGCATGCGGCTAGGCATCCTCGCCGCTACGCTGGCCGGCTGGCTCGTCATCCCGGCGAGCCCAGCTTTGGCGGGTGCGCAAAAGTACGAACCGCTCGCCGCCAGCGTACAGGCAGCACTGCATGCAGCCGTGGCCGACCACGCCGCCCCCGAGCCGCATTTTCCATCAATGGGCGAGAAAATCGAGTGGCTGACAGAAATGTCGCGGCGGCTGGAAAAGCGGATTCCCGACCGCCGCGCGCGTCACGAATTTCTCAAGACCGTCTATTATGAAGCGCAGCGCGCCGGTCTCGATCCACAAATGGTGCTCGGCCTGATTCAGGTCGAAAGTGGTTTCCGCAAATACGCCGTTAGCAGTTCCGGCGCGCGTGGCTACATGCAGGTAATGCCGTTTTGGGTCAAACTCATCGGCAATAAAGATCATAACCTTTTCCACCTGCGCACCAGTCTGCGCTTCGGTTGCACCATCCTGCGTCACTATCTTGATATTGAAAAAGGCGACGTCTTCCGCGCGCTAGGTCGTTACAACGGCAGCCTGGGTGCGCGTGAATACCCCGATATGGTGCGCGGGGCATGGGAGAAGCAGTGGAACTGGAAGACGAAAGTCGCTTCGCGCTGAAGTGACGCCCTTTGATGGGGATTTGAGGGCAACGGGCTACATGGATGGCTGTTGCTCAAGCATTCTAAGAATGCGTTGCAGCCATTTGGGAACGCTGAATAGCACGCAGTCCGCACAAATCCCCTCATTGAAGCGGTATGAGGTGTTGTGTTTATGGTCGTAGGCCTTCCACCCGTTGTAGTGGGCCAGCACCATGACGAGCCAGATCAGGCTGCCAGACAGGATTGCGATGATCATCAACATAAAGAATTTCCTTGTTGGGGGGATATGAAATTGTTTCGATTTTTTGTGTTGCGGTGCAATGCCGCATGCCCAAACTATAATTACCCTTGCAAAGATTGACAATCGACGTCAAAGGAACAACTTTGATGAATATTTGTCCGCAATGAACTCGGGATAACCCCGGAATGACCTTGTCGTGAACTGATGGATCGCTCTGCTCAGATGGCCGCTTTTGTGCGCACCGTGGAAACCGGCGGGTTTTCCGCCGCAGCGCGGGAAATCGGTCTCACTTCATCGGCTGTTTCAAAGTTGGTGACGCGTCTGGAGGACCGGTTGGGCGCCAGGCTTTTGCACCGCACGACGCGCCGACTGCAAATGACGGCTGAAGGCGAAGCCTTCTACGCCCGGGCCCGGCCTATTCTCACCGCCATGAACGAGGCGGAAGCCGAGGTAACCCAAGCCGGCGCCAGTCCGCGCGGGCTGCTGAGACTGCACTGCGGATCGGCCTTCGGCATGCATCAATTGGCCTGGGCCATCCCGGGTTTTCAGGCGCGTTATCCGGAGGTCGAAATAGACATTGCCATCAGCGATCAACCGTCGTGGTCGGTGGACGAAGGCATCGACCTGGCAATCCGCTCTGGTCCCCTCGACGAATCATCGATGGTGGCGCGGCGCATCTGCAACATGGAACGGGTAATCTGCGCAGCCCCCGGCTATATTGAGCGCTGCGGATTGCCACTTACCCCCGACGATCTGCAACAGCACAATTGCCTGTGGATAACGAGTCTGCCGGCACTACGCCGCTGGCCTTTCGACACCGAGGATGGCATCCGCGTGGTGAATGTCACAGGCAATGTGGTGGCCAACAACGCCGAGACCGTGCTGCAACTGGCCGTTGCCGGTGTCGGTATTACCCGCCTGACCGACGTCATTGTCGGCGATGCCATCCGCAGTGGCGAACTGGTGCCCATCCTGACGGACTGGCACCACGTCGAGCCCGTGCCCTTGTTCGCCATGTATCCCAGTGGGCGCAATTTGTCCCCCAAGGTGCGGGCAATGGTGGACTTTTTGGTGGAAGAGTTTGGCAACGCTCCCTGGCGACATGGCGCGACCACCCGCCCGGCACGCGCTTGATCTGGCGGCACAGTCGTTGTCTTGCCCCGAGACTGGGCATAATGACCTGCCTCGCGATCCCGAAAGCCGCCCGTCATGCGCATCGAAGAAGAACTCAAGCTTGATTTTTCAGACGTCCTGATCCGACCCAAGCGATCAACGCTGACCTCGCGTTCCGAGGTCGATGTTGATCGTGAATACACCTTCCTGCATTCTCGCCACGCCTACCGTGGCGTGCCGGTGGTCGCCGCCAACATGGACACCGTGGGTACGTTCGAGATGGCCAATGCGCTCGGCGCGCACCAGCTCGCAGTGGCGCTCCACAAGTATTACAAGGAAGACGAGTTGATCCGGTTCTTCAAGAGTCTGGCGGTCGACGCCGTCGTTTTCTACTCCATGGGCATCACCCGGGCGGATTACGACAAGTTCCGCCGCGTCAAGGCTGCCGCGGGAACCCATGTGCGCTATGTCTGTGTCGACGTCGCCAACGGCTACACCAAAACATTCGTTGATTTTCTGCGCAAGCTGCGCCAGGCTTACCCCGACATCACCCTCATGGCCGGCAACGTGGTGACAGGCGAAATGACCGAGCAACTGATCCTCGACGGCGCCGACATCGTCAAGGTCGGCATCGGCCCCGGTTCGGTGTGCACCACGCGCAAAATGGCCGGCGTGGGCTACCCGCAACTGTCCGCCATCATCGAGTGCGCAGACGCCGCGCACGGTCTGGGCGGGTTGATCTGCTCTGACGGTGGCTGCACCTCCCCCGGCGACATCGCCAAGGCTTTCGGCGGCGGCGCCGATTTCGTCATGCTGGGCGGCATGCTGGCCGGCCACGACGAATGCAGCGACGACATCATTGAGCGCGACGGCAAGCTGATGCGACGTTTTTACGGCATGAGTTCGCGCACCGCGATGGAAAAATATGCAGGTGGCGTCGCCAACTATCGCGCGGCAGAAGGCAAGGAAGTGCTGATCGCTCCCCGCGGTACGGTCAACATCACGGTGCAGGAAATCCTTGGGGGCCTGCGCTCGGCATGCACCTACGTCGGCGCCCGCAAGCTCAAGGAATTGTCAAAACGCACCACCTTCATCCGCGTCGCCCGGCAGTTGAACGAGGTATTTGGAAAGTCTTGAAGGCCAGCCACGCGCTTCAAACGGCCGGGGTTAGCGTGTATAGATAGGAAACGGATTGTCGGCAGCTGTATTCCCCGCTACCAGAAAGAATCTCGGCCACCGGGGGTGAGTCAAGGCAAGCCTTCGGCCAAAACAGGGGCCAAAAAAGTCGGCGCTAGCGGTACGGCAAAAACGACCGGATCAAGCTAACGTTGGCCGTTGCGCCGATTTTGGCCGGAAGGCCTTGACGATTTCCTCGCGGGTTTCGATGTAGGGCCCGCCGATGAGGTCGATGCAGTAGGGCACGGCGGCGAAGATGCCGTCGAGGGTTTCCTTGATGGCCTTGGGCTGGCCGGGCAGGTTGAGGATGAGCGTTTGCCCCCCTGCATGTTGCCTGATGGCGCCGACCTGGCGCGAGAGGATCGCGGTTGGCACGTATTTGAGGCTGACCTGCCGCATCTGTTCGCCGAAACCCGGCATCACCTTGTGCGTCACGGCCAGCGTGGCTTCGGGGGTGACGTCGCGCAGGGCGGGGCCGGTGCCGCCGGTGGTCAGCACGAGGTGACAGCCGGTGGTGTCGCACAGTTCGATCAAGGTTTTTTCGATGAGGGGCTGTTCGTCGGGAATCAGCCGGGTTTTCATGCGCCAGGGCGAGGCGAGGGCGGCGGCGAACCATTCCTCCAGCGCGGGCAAACCGCGGTCTTCATAAATGCCTGTCGCGGCGCGGTCGGAGATCGACACCAGGCCGATCAGCAGTTCGTCACGCATCACTCGGCGGCGGCGCCATCGTCAGCGTCATCCATGGCAGGGTTTTCCTGCTCGCCATTACCCAGTTCGCGCAGGACGCGGAACAGTTCGCGGAAGGCGCGTGGCGGCTTGTTCTGCTCCTTCTCGCGCAGGGTGTTGCGACGCAACTGGCGCAAATGTTGCAGGTCGGCGCCGGGGAAATCGCGGGCGATTTCGCCGATTACCGCGTCGTCCTCGATCAAGCGCGTGCGCAGACGCTCCAGCGCGTGCTGGCGGGCAGTGGCGGCGGCGGAGACGCCGTGAACTTCATCGAGCGCGGCCTGAATCGGCGTGGGGTCGACGTCGCGCATCAGCTTGCCGATGTATTGCATCTGGCGCTTGAGCGCGCCGTGCGCGGAGATGCGCTGGGCATCGCGGATGGCGATGCGCAGATTGTCGGACAGGTCGATCTTCGCCAGCCGCTCCTTCGACAAGCCGACCAGTTCCTCCCCCATTTTTTGCAGGGCGGTGGCGTCGCGTTTTCGCTGCGACTTGCTGGGGCCGTCGTACTGGCTGGATGGGTCGTCTGGCTCGGGCGGCGTGGGTGTGTCTGGCGGATCGGGAATGTAAGGGTGCATCGCGGTTATGATTATAGCTTCCCGCCTTCATCGCCCCTCTCATTCATGTCTGCCAGGTCGCCCATGTCCTCCTCTTCCAGCGCCTCATCCCCTTTGTCACCCAATTCTTCCATTTCCTTCAGCCACAGCCAGAGCCAGTTGCGTCAACTGGCTGCCGACGTTCTCGATCATGCGCGCAGTCTTGGCGCCAGTGGCTGCGAGACCGACGTGTCCGAGGGCCAGGGTCAGTCGGTGACGGTGCGCAAGGGGGAGGTGGAAACCATCGAGTACAACCGCGACAAGGGCATCGGCGTCACCGTTTATTTCGGTCAGCGGCGCGGCAACGCCAGTACCTCGGATTTTTCGCCGGCGGCGCTGCGCGCCACGGTGGAAAAGGCAGTGACCATCGCCCGCTTCACCGCCGAAGACACCTGCGCCGGCCTGCCCGATGCGGCGCTGCTGGCCACGGGGGAGGGCCCCGACCTCGACCTGTTCCATCCGTGGAATCTGCCGGTCGAAGAGGCCATCGAACTGGCGCGGCGCTGCGAGCAGGCGGCTTTTGCCGTGAGCCCGCTGATCGGCAACACCGAAGGCGCCAGCGTGTCGGCGCAGCAGTCGCACTTCGTTTCGGCCAATAGTCTCGGCTTCATGGGTGGTTTTGCCACGACGCGCCACTACATCTCCTGCGCGCCCATCGCCGGAAAAGGCGATGACATGCAGCGCGACGACTGGTATTCGAACAAGCGCGATGCCGCCGACTTCCCCGCGCCCGAGGCCATCGGCGACTACGCCGCACGGCGGGCGCTGGCGCGCCTGGGTGCGCGCAAGCTGAAGACTCGCCAGGTGCCGGTGCTGTTCGAAGCGCCGCTGGCCAGCGGCTTGATCGGCGGTTTTGTCCATGCCGTGAGCGGCGGTTCGCTGTACCGCAAGACGTCTTTCCTGCTCGACTCGCTGGGTAGCCGCGTTTTCCCTGAATTCATGCAGATCGACGAAAGCCCCTTTATCACCAAGGGTCTGGCCTCCGGCTATTTCGACGACGACGGCGTCGCCACGAAGGCGCGGCAGGTGGTGGCCGATGGCGTCGTCCAGGGCTATTTCCTTTCTACTTACTCGGCGCGCAAGCTTGGGCTGCAGACGACGGGCAATGCCGGCGGCAGCCATAATCTCATGGTCAAGCCGGGGCGTCACGACTTCAAGGGCTTGCTGGCCGAAATGGGCCGAGGCTTGCTGGTGACCGAATTGCTCGGCCACGGCGTCAATTACGTTACCGGCGACTACTCGCGCGGCGCGGCGGGCTATTGGGTCGAGAACGGCGAAATCCAGTATCCGGTAGAGGAGATCACCATTGCCGGCAACCTCAAGGACATGTTCCATGGCATCGCGGCCATCGGCAACGATATCGTGATCCATGGGTCGAAACAGGTCGGCTCGATCCTTATCGACCGCATGACTGTCGCAGGGAATTAACATTCCACCAGGAATCGCCTGTCGCTTTTGTGTAACCTGCAACTCCCTGCTGGCTTGCCACACCGTTCATGAGCACCCGCATCTGCTTCGTTCGCCATGGTGAAACCGACTGGAATGCCGACAAGCGCATCCAGGGCCACACCGATATTCCGTTGAACGCCAACGGCCGCGCCCAGGCAATGGCGGCGGCCTTTGGCCTGGCCCACCATCGTTTTGCCGCGATCTACAGCAGCGACCTGGCGCGCGCGCTCGCAACGGCGCATGCCGCCGCCGAACGCATCGGCATCGAAGTTTCCTCGGTGCGGGTTACCCCCGGTCTGCGCGAGCGGAACTACGGCATTTTTCAGGGATTGACGGTGGCGGAGGGGGCGCTCGACTATCCGGAGGCCCACGCCCGTTATGCGGTGCGCGACCCGGACTACGATTTCGAGACCGGCGAGAGCCTGCACCAGCTCGCCGCGCGTGTCGTCGCGACCGTCGAGAACATGGTGCGCCATCATGCGGGCGAAACCATCCTGGCTGTTACCCACGGGGGCGTACTGGACGTGATCCATCGCAAGGCCACCGGTCAGGAACTGTCGGCGCCACGCAATTTCGTGATTCCGAACTGCGCGCTCAACTGGTTTCAGATCGATGTCCGCGGCTGGCATGTCGTCACCTGGGCCGACTGCCACCATCTTGAACGGGTGCTGTCGCAAACGCCTGAATGATAAAATTCCCCGCTTCCCCCATCCGACGGAACCCTGCCATGTTTTCCAAGAAGAACATCCTCGCCAAGACCGATCCCGAACTGTGGGCCGCGATCGAGGCTGAAAACCGTCGTCAGCAGGATCACATCGAGCTGATCGCCTCGGAAAATTACGTCTCCTGCGCGGTCATGGAGGCACAGGGCTCCCAACTTACCAACAAGTATGCCGAGGGCTATCCCGGCAAGCGCTATTACGGCGGCTGCGAACATGTCGATGTGGCCGAGCGACTGGCGATCGACCGCGTCAAGCAGCTCTACGGCGCCGAGGCGGCCAACGTCCAGCCCAATTCCGGTTCGCAGGCCAATCAAGCCGTTTTCCTCGCTTTCCTCAATCCTGGCGACACCATCCTCGGCATGAGTCTGGCCGAAGGTGGCCATCTGACCCACGGCATGGCGCTCAACATGAGCGGCAAGTGGTTCAAGGTGGTGCCCTATGGCCTGACAGACAAGGAGGAAATCGACTACGACAAGATGGAGCAACTGGCGCACGAGCACAGGCCCAAGCTGATCATCGCCGGCGCCTCGGCCTATTCGCTGCGGATCGATTTCGAACGCTTCGCCAAGGTGGCCAAGGCCGTTGGCGCTATTTTTATGGTGGACATGGCCCATTACGCCGGTCTCGTCGCCGCTGGCTATTATCCCAACCCGGTGCCGCACGCCGACGTCGTTACTTCGACCACCCACAAGACCCTGCGCGGCCCGCGCGGCGGCATCATCCTGATGAAATCGGCGCACGAGAAGGCCATCAACTCGGCCATCTTCCCCGGTCTGCAGGGCGGCCCGCTGATGCACGTCATCGCCGCCAAGGCCGTCGCCTTCAAGGAGGCGATGACCAAGGAATTCAAAACCTACCAGGAACAGGTGATGGGCAACGCCCTCGTCATGGCCAAGGTGCTGAAGGATCGCGGCCTGCGCATCGTCTCCGGCCGCACCGAGTCGCATGTCTTCCTGGTGGATCTGCAAGCCAAGAACATCACCGGTAAGGAAGCCGAGGCCCTGCTGGGCAAGGTGCACATCACGGTCAACAAGAACGCCATCCCCAACGACCCGCAGAAGCCCTTTGTCACCAGCGGCATCCGCCTCGGCACGCCAGCCATGACCACGCGCGGCTTTACCGAGATCGAGGCCGAACAGGTGGCGAACCTGATTGCCGACGTGCTCGACGCGCCGACCGACGAGGCCGTGCTGGCCAAGGTGCGCGACGAAGTGGCGGCCCTCTGCGCCAGGTTCCCCGTCTACGGCGACTGACACATCATAATGAAGTGTCCCTACTGCGCCGAGCCGAACACGCAGGTGGTGGACACCCGCGAGAACGAGGACGGCGACACCGTGCGCCGTCGCCGTCGCTGCCTCGTCTGCGACAAGCGTTTCACCACTTACGAGCGCGTCGAGTTACAACTGCCGCTGGTGGTGAAGAAGAACGGCAGCCGCACCGAGTATGACCGTGACAAGCTCAAGGCCAGCATGATGTTGGCCCTGCGCAAGCGCCCGGTGACCATGGATAGCGTGGACGCCGCGCTTGATCGTATCGAAGAGCGGCTGGTTACGCTGGGCGAGCGCGAAGTGGCTTCGGACCGTATCGGCGAGCTGGTGATTCGCGAGCTGAAGAAACTCGACAAGGTGGCCTACATCCGTTTCGCCTCCGTCTATCGCAACTTCGAGGATCTCGACGAATTTTCCGATGCAATTCGCGAAGTGAAGAAGCCGCGCACACGCCGAACGCCATGATATTTAGCGTTGCCGATCGTGAGTTCATGGCGCGTGCGCTGGAACTGGCGCGACGCGGCCTTTTCACCACGACCCCCAATCCCCGCGTTGGCTGCATCATCGTCCGCGATGGCGTGATGATTGGCGAGGGCTGGCACGAAATGGCGGGCCAGCCGCATGCGGAAATCAACGCGTTGGCGGCTGTTGCAAACAACGTCGCCCAAAAAGTCGGCGCTAGCGGTACGGCGCGGGAAGATAAAGCGGAGGCACGGGGCGAAAAAGGAGTGGCGCGGGGCGCCACGGCCTACGTTACGCTCGAACCCTGTTCGCACCATGGCCGCACGCCGCCCTGCGCCGACGCCCTGATCGACGCTGGCATCGTCCGCGTGGTCGCCGCCATGCGCGACCCCAATCCGCTGGTGGCGGGATCGGGCATGGCCCGGCTTGAACTGGCGGGCATCGACACCGCCAGCGGCCTGATGGAAGCCGAGGCGACCGACCTCAACATCGGCTTCGTCTCGCGCATGACGCGTGGTCGGCCCTGGCTGCGCCTCAAGGTCGCCGCCAGTCTCGATGGCAAGACCGCGCTCAACAACGGCAAATCGCAATGGATCACCGGGCCGGAGGCGCGCCATCACGCCCATGCCTGGCGCGCCAGATCCTGCGCCATGCTTACAGGCATCGGTACCGTGCGCGACGACAATCCGCGCCTCAGCGTGCGCGGCATTGACACCCCGCGCCAACCACTGCGCGTGGTGGTTGACAGCCGGCTGGAGATTCCGCTCGATGCGGCCGTGCTTGATGGCGCCGCGACAGGAAATGCGACGGAAACCGCGACAGGAAACGCGGCGCCCGTCGCGCTGATTGCCTGCGCCGTCGCGCCAGCGGGGAAGGTCGCGCAACTGCGTGCCCGTGGCGTCGATGTCGTGGTGTTGCCCAACGCGCAAGGCAAGGTTGATTTGCCGGCACTGCTACGGGAACTTGGCCGCCGTGGCATCAACGAAGTCATGGTCGAGGCCGGCTTTCGCCTCAACGCTTCGCTGCTGCGGGAAGATTGCGTCGATGAACTGCTGATCTACCAGGCGCCCCTGTTGCTCGGCGATAAGGCGCGCGGTATGTTTGACTTGGCCGAACTGACCGAATTGGTGGGCGCGCGCCGGCTGGACGTACTGGAACGCCACGTCGTCGGCACCGACTTTTTTTTACGGGCCCGGCCGACCTGAATCCAGCAGGTCTATCGGGCGTCAAGATGCTGAATGACTAACTCTGGCATAGGGCGTGTCTTAGTCAGAGGGCGGATTCAGTGAAGTCGGCGCTAGCGGTACGGCAGTACGGCGACCCGTTTGGCGGCTATGCGCGTCTGGTCGAGCAGACCGCGCACGCTGGATCGCGCGGCACGGCAATCTGCCGCCATTCCATCGCCAGGCCATCGAGCAGCAGCAGGCGTCCCGCCAGCGATTGGCCGCAGCCGATCAGGAGTTTCAGCGCTTCCGCCGCTTGTACCGAGCCGACGATGCCGGTCAGCGGCGCGAACACGCCCATCACGGCGCAACGGACTTCCTCGACATCCTCGGCCTCGGGGAACAGGCAGTGGTAGCAGGGCGCGCCCGCCTGGCGTGAGTCGAAGACGGCAATCTGGCCGTCGAAGCGGATCGCCGCACCGGACACCAGCGGCGTGCGGAATTGCACGCACGCGCGGTTGATGGCGTGGCGGGTGGCAAAATTATCGGAGCAGTCGAGGACGACGTCGGCGCGGGCGACTTCCTCGTCGAGTCGCGCGCCTTCCAGCCGTTCGACGAAGGTTTCGACGCGACATTCGGGATTGATGCCGGCCAGGGTGTCGCGACCCGATTCGGCTTTGGGCCGACCGACGGATTCGACCCGATGCAGAATCTGCCGTTGCAGGTTGGTGAGGTCGACCGTATCGCCGTCGGCCAGCGCCAGGGTGCCGACACCGGCCGAAGCGAGGTAGTAGGCGGCGGGAGAACCCAACCCGCCGGCGCCGATGATCAGCGCGCGCGCTGCAAGCAGTTTTTCCTGGCCCTCGACACCGATCTGCGGTAGCAGGATGTGGCGGCTGTAGCGCAGCAACTGCGCGTCGTTCACGGGGTCACAAGAAATACGCCGGGCCGACCCAATTGTTTCTCGCCCCTTGAGGGGAGAGCCGAGCAAAGCGAATACTTTCGGGATGGGTCATTTGTCCTGCCGCAGTTCGACCGGGGTGTCGTCGTGGTCGCCGTGGGGATGCTGCTCCCAGGCCTTGGAATAGACCTCGTGCGACTTCTTGATCAGCCGCTCGGGTTGGCGCATGTTGCGCAACTGGGTTTCCTCGACGAAGTAGACGAGGGCGCGCACCATCTTGCAATAGAGCGTGTTCGACAGGTGAAAACCCTGGTCGATCAGCGCCGCTTCCAGCCCCTGCATGGTGTAGTCGGTGATTTCGTACCAGACGGAGATGCCGTTGGGCACGCTGCCAGGCTCAACAGTGAGGCCATCAAGGCCGGAAAGCAGCTCGAAAACCTGTTCGATCTGGCCGGGGCGAATCTTCGAGAAACGCAACTCACGATGCTTGCGCGTACCCGGTTGCGGTGACATGGTGTGGGGCCGGTTAAGGCCCCGCTCCTTGTCTCGCAGATGGCGGGCGCGCTCGACGTCCATGATGCTATTTCTTGATGATCTGCCAGGCCTTCAGCAAGTTCATCGCTTGGCCCAACTGGTAATCGCTCTTCGATGCGATCTCGAAGGAAGGCGCCTTTGCCTCGTCAGCTTCGGCCTCGCTCTTGCTCTTGCCGTTCTTGCCCTGCGGTTTGGCTGTTTTCTCGGCGTCCTTGGCGTCCTTTGTTTCCTTTGCGTCCTTGCCTTTGTCCTGGTCGTTGCCGAGATGGCGCTCCAGGTCGGATTCGCGCAGGCGCTCATGCCGCTCGCCATTGGCTGATTCTTCCACAATCACGTCGGGAACGATGCCCTTGGCCTGAATCGAACGCCCATTCGGCGTGTAGTAGCGCGCTGTGGTCAGCTTGATCGCCGTGTTGCTGGAAAGCGGCAGCACAGTTTGCACGGAACCCTTGCCGAAGGTCTGCGTGCCCAGTACCACCGCCCGCTTGTGATCCTGTAGCGCGCCGGCGACGATTTCCGAGGCCGAGGCCGAGCCGCCATTGACCAGTACCACCATGGGCACGGTCTTGGCCGAGGCCGACAGTTTCTTGAGCGCATCCTCGCGGTGGCTGCGCGCATAGTCCTCGGGGCTGGCAAGATATTTGCGCTTGGCATCTTCGGTGCGGCCGTCGGTGCTGACCACGACGCTCTTCGGTGGTAGGAATGCGGCGGAGACACCAATGGCGCTATGCAGCAGGCCACCCGGATCATTGCGCAGGTCGAGCACCAGACCCTTTAATTCGCCCTTGTCGGCGCTGGCCTTCTTGATCAGTTCTTCGTAGTGACGCACCACGTCGGCCGTGGTCTCTTCCTGGAACTGGGTGACGCGCAGATAGCCGTAGCCGGACTCGATCATCTTCGACTTGACGCTCTGCACCTTGATTTTATCGCGCACGATGGTGATGTCGAGCGGCTTCATTTCGCCCTTGCGGACGATGGTCAGCTTGATTGCAGTCTTGGGTTTGCCACGCATCTTCTTGACGGCGTCATTGAGTGTCATGCCCTTGACTGGCGTGTCGTCGAGCTTGATCACCAGGTCGCCGGCCTTGATCCCGGCCTTGTAGGCAGGCGTGTCTTCGATGGGGGCGACGACCTTGACGAAGCCGTCTTCCATGCCGACTTCGATACCCAGGCCACCAAATTCACCCTGGGTCGAGACCTGCAAATCCTTGAAGGCGTCGGCGTCGAGATAGGCCGAGTGCGGGTCGAGATTGGACAACATACCGGAGATGGCATGGGTGATGAGTTTCTTGTCCTCGATGGGCTCGACATAGCCTTGCTTGACCGCGTTGAAAACGTCGGCAAAGCTGCGCAATTCCTCAATGGGCAGCGGCTCGCCGGCACTCTTCTGGGCGATGGCCGAGAAATTGAGACTGACCAGAACACCGGTAACCAGACCGATGAATACCAGACCCGCTTGCTTCAATCCGCTGCGCATTGATGACTCCGTGGAAGACTTCGGGAAAGGACGGTGGGCCAGCCTCGAATTACCGGGGGTTGATCCATTTCATGGGGTCAAAGACCTGCCCCTGATGCCGAAGTTCAAAGTATAAACCCGATTCCGGATTGCCACCGCTGTTGCCTGCCGCCGCGACGACTTCGCCGCTGCGGGCCGCTTCGCCGGCCTGGCGCAGTAGCGACTGATTGTTGCCATAGACGGAGAGAAAGCCGTCGTCGTGATCGATGATCAGCAGATTGCCGAAGCCGCGCAGCCAGTCGGCAAAAACTACTCGTCCGGCGGCGACGGCGCGCACCTCGGTGCCTTCGGCCGCGCGGATGAAGATGCCTTTCCACGAACCGCCTTCTGGCCGCGGCGCGCCGAAGCGGCCGGCCAGGGCGCCCTTTATCGGCAACTTCAACTTGCCTTTCAGTGCCGCAAAAGTGCCCGTTGCGCGCGAAGTTTCGGCTTCGCGCGGCGGTGGTGAAGCCGGCGCGGTGGCGGACGGGCGCGATGAACGGGGCGGCGGGCGGGGGGGCGTAGTGGCCTTGGGACGCTGTGCGGCCAGTTTAGCCAGCCCTTCGATAAGCGTCGACAGACGACCCTCGTCGCGTTTCAGGGTATCGATTTCGCGCCGTTGGTTGCGAATCTGCCCGGCAATTTTGGCCATCACGGCCTGACGCTCGCGTTGCCGCGCCAGCAAAGTAGCGCGTTCTTCCTGCCGGCTTTGTTCGATACGGGCCAGTTCGCGCGACTTATCTTCCGCCGCCTGAGCCAGCAACTGCTTCTTGGCCGCCGCCGTCGCCAAGTCGCGGATCAGGTCGGCCTTGGCGCGGGAAAGCAGATTGAGCAGGTGCCAGTCGCGGGCAGCCTGATTGGGGTCGCGGCCGGCCAGCAGGGTTTGCATGGCATCGCCACTACTGGCGCCGCCGCTCATGTCGGCGCGGTGCTGTTGTCGCAGCAGGCGGCCCAGTTGCGCCTGCTGGCTGGCTGTCTGCTGGTTGAGCCGCTGCTGTTGATCTCCTAGCTCGACGAGTTCGGCTTGCACTTGGCCACGTCCATCCGCCAGTTCCCGCAGACGCCGGTTGGCCGTGGAAATGGCCGACTCGGTTTCGCGCAGTTGCTCGCTGACGGACGTGCGCGATTCCTCGCTACGGGCGAGGTCCTTGCCCAGGTCGGTAATGCGTCCCTGGATTTCGCTGAGTTCCGATTGTTTCTGGGCCTTGCGTTCAGCCGCGTTGTTACCGGTAGCGTTATTACCCGGCCCGGCGGCCAAAGCCGCCGCTGCCGGCAACGCCAGCAACAGCAGCAGCCAGAATTTCACTACTTTGCTTTGCCCTGGTTGGCTACGGCGTTCATTGCAGCTTCGATGGCCGCGGGGTCGCCGAGATAGTAATGCTTGATCGGCTTCAGTTCGGCGTCGAGTTCGTACACCAGTGGCTGCCCGGTCGGCACGTTGAGATTGACGATGTCGTCATCGGACACGTTGTCGAGATACTTGATCAGCGCACGCAGACTGTTGCCATGTGCGGCAACGATCACGCTCTTGCCCGACTTTACCGCGGGTGCAATGCTCTCATGCCAGTAAGGCAGAAAGCGATCGACGGTGTCCTTGAGACACTCGGTATGGGGGAAATCAGCGGCGGCCAGGTCGGCATAGCGCGGATTGCCCACTTCAAGCCGCGGGTCGCCGTTTTCAAGCGGCGGCGGCGGTGTGTCGTAGGCGCGACGCCAGATCTTCACTTGATCTTCGCCGAACTTGGCGGCTGTTTCCGACTTGTCGAGCCCTTGCAGCGCACCATAATGGCGTTCATTGAGGCGCCAGGAATGCTCGATCGGCAGCCACATGCGATCCATTTCATCGAGCACGATCCACAAAGTGCGGATGGCGCGCTTGAGTCGGGAAGAGAATGCGATATCGAAAGCATAGCCGGCGTTTTTCAACAACTGTCCGGCAGCATGGGCTTCTGCGATGCCCTTGTCACTCAGGTCGACATCGGTCCAGCCGGTAAAACGATTTTCCTTGTTCCAGGTTGATTCACCGTGGCGGAGCAGAACGATTTTGTACATGGGCAGCCTCTGGTAGTTGTTGCCAATGAGGAACAGAGCCTCGTCTCGAAATAATAAGCCGAAGCGACGGTCTCTAGCGAAACCAGTATTCTAACGGGTGAAAATGAAACTGTTGGACGATGGACTCAAAGCCCTCTGCGGGAGAGTGGTAATGGAAAATGGTCAGGAGCGGTTCCTTCCTTTCGGGCGTGGGACTCCTCAAGGCGAGGTTGTTTCACCTTTGCGCCGCGCCGTTTGGCTCCCTTTTGTTCAGGGGATTGCGACAAGTGTGATTGGTGCGGGGATTGCACCAAATGCGGGGACAAAGAATGCGGGAAGCGGCGGAATTAGTATTCTATAATATTCCGATTCTTTCCCTCTACCCACCCACCCCACTCAGGAGCAGGCATGGATTCCGTAATTCTGGAACTGATGCATGAGAAAGACCATGTCGAGACTGCGGCGCGCGCGCTGAAGGCTATTTCCCATCCGCTGCGCCTCAAGATTCTCTGCGTTGTCGGCGATCAGGAAGTCTGCGTGCAGGACATCGTCGAAGCCGTTGGTACATCGCAAAGCAACATCTCGCAGCATCTTGCCATCTTGCGCGACAAGGGCGTGTTGCAAACCCGCAAAGACGCCAACCGTGTATTCTATCGGGTCGCCGATCCGCGCACACTGCAGCTGATCATCCTGATGCGAGAGGTTTTTTGCTCGGTTCCAGCCTCCAGGAGGGGTTGAAAAAGATGTATATGGAGTTCGTTCAGCAGAACATTACCTGGGTCATGCTTGCCGTTGTGAGTGGCGGCATGCTCCTGTTCCAGACGCTGCGTGGTGGCGGCGACAACATTACGATTGCCGATGCCACGCTCAAGCTCAATCGCGAGGATGCCCTGGTGATCGACGTGCGGGAGACGCATGAGTGGGATCGCGGCCACATACCGAATGCCCGCCACATTGCGCTGGGCCAGGTCGGCAAGCGCATGCACGAGATCGAAAAGTTCAAGAACCGGCCGATCATCGTGGTCTGCGCCAGCGGCAACCGCTCTTCCGGCGCCTGCGGCATGCTCAAGCGGGCGGGATTCGAACAGGTCTTCAACCTTGCCGGCGGCGTCGGCGCCTGGTCGGAGGCCGGCTTGCCGGTCACTACAAAGCACTGAACCAAGCACTGTCACGAAGGATTGTCATGGCCAAGGTTGTCATGTATGCCACCGCCGTCTGCCCCTACTGCGTTCGCGCGGAGCAGTTGCTGAAGCGCAAGGGCGTCACCGACATCGAGAAGATTCGCGTTGATCTCGATCCCGATCGTCGCGCCGAGATGATGGCCCGATCAAACGGCGGTCGCTCGGTACCGCAAATTTTCATCGATGATTTTCATGTCGGCGGCTGCGATGACCTGCACGAACTTGACCATCAGGGCAAGCTCGATCCGTTGCTGAAAGCGTAGCTGCTAGAATGCTGGCCTTATTCCACTGGCCGGACATTCATCATGAGCGACCCGCAGCAGCCCGTCTTCAGCATCGAAAAAATCTACGTCAAGGATCTCTCGCTGGAGAGCCCGAACTCGCCGCACTGCTTCCTTGAACGCGACCCGGCACAGATCGATCTGCAGATCTCTACTGCCGGTACCACTGTTGGCGAGGGCACCTTTGAAGTTGTCCTGAGCGTGACGGTCACCGCCAAGATCGGCGACAAGACCCAGTTTCTTGTCGAGGCCGCGCAAGCGGGCATCTTCGTCATCCAGAACGTGCCCGAGACTGAGCTTGAACCCATTGTTGCCGTAGCCTGCCCGAATATTCTTTTCCCGTTCGTCCGCGAAACGATCGCCGACTGCGTTTCGCGCGCCGGTTTCCCGCCCGTGCTGCTAGCGCCGGTGAACTTCGAAAATCTCTACCGGCAGAAGCTCGAATCCGAGCAGCGTCCACCCGAAGTTTCGATCCAGTAAGCCACATGCGTCGCGCCCTTGCCCTGTTCTGCGCGTCCGTGCTGCTGGCAACGGCTGGCCAGGCGTTGGCGCTCGACTATCTGGCGGTCGCCGAGGCCGCCGTCCTCTACGATGCTCCCTCGCAAAAGGCCAAGCCGCTGCATGTCATCGCACGCGGCACGCCGGTCGAAGTGTTGGTCGCGGTGGAGGGCTGGGTCAAGGTGCGTGATCAGGCCGGCGATCTCGCCTGGATCGAAAAGCGTCAGCTGACCGATCAGCGCACGGTAATCGTTCGTGTCGCCAGGGCGCAGATCCAAGCCCAGGCCGAAGACAAGGCGGCGCTCATCTTCGAGGGCGAAAAAGACCTTGTGCTCGAACTCATGCTGCCCGTCGCCAATGGCTGGGCCCGCGTCAAGCATCGCGATGGCGCCGAGGGTTACATCCGCGCGCTACAGGTCTGGGGACTTTAACCTGCCTCGGCCACGCACGGGTTTGAACCGCTACACATGAAAATCGCCATTCTCGGCGCGGGCGCCTGGGGCACCGCGCTTGCCCTCTCCTTCGCTGCACGCCATTCGCTATCGTTGTGGACCTTCGAGGCCGCACACGCCGACGCCATGCGCGCCGATGGCGAGAACCTGCGCTTCTTGCCGGGCTACGCGCTGCCGGTCGGCATGGCCATCGAACACGACATCGCCGCTGCGCTCGCGGGCGCCCAGCTTGCTGTCATTGCCACGCCGGTGGTCGGGCTGCGGACCACGCTGAAGGCCGCGTCGGACCTGCCGGTACTGTGGGTGTGCAAGGGGCTTGAAGCCGGCAGCGGCCTGCTGCCGCATCAGGTCGCCGCCCAGGTTGTACCCGGTGTGCAATGTGGCGCGCTCACCGGCCCCAGCTTTGCCGAAGAGGTGGCCCGTGGCCTGCCCACCGCCGTCACCATCGCGTCGAATGACGCCGATTTCGCCCGCGACATGGCGCAGGAACTGCGCACCCCGCGCCTGCGGCTTTACGCCAACGACGACATCATCGGCGCCGAGGTGGGCGGCGCAGTCAAGAACGTGCTGGCCATCGCCACCGGCATCTGCGACGGTCTCGGGCTGGGGCTCAATGCCCGCGCGGCCCTGATGACGCGCGGCCTGGCCGAGATCACCCGTTTTGGCGTCGCCCTCGGCGCCAGGCGCGAAACCTTCATGGGCTTGGCCGGCATGGGCGATCTGATCCTCACCTGCACCGGCGACCTCTCGCGCAATCGCCGCGTTGGCCTCGCACTGGCTTCCGGCCGCCCCCTGGACGCAATCACCCGCGAACTGGGTCATGTCGCCGAAGGAGTGCATACCGCCCGCGAAGTCGCCCACCGTGCTGAAATGGTGGGTGTCGATATGCCGATTACCGCGGCAGTCTGCGCCGTGCTCGATGGCCGCTTCGACGCCCGCCAGGCGGTCGAAGCCCTGATGAACCGCGATCCGAGAGCAGAGTAGATCAGACGCTGTTGGGGAAACCCAGTTGCCGCCAGGCTTCATAGACTACGACAGCCACGGCGTTTGACAGATTGACGCTGCGGCTGCTGGCCACCATCGGCAAGCGCAACCGGCGGTTTTCAGGAAATTCCGCCAGCACTTCCACCGGCAGGCCGCGCGACTCGGCGCCGAAGACAAAAACATCGCCCGCCAAAAAGTCGGCGCTAGCGGTACGGCAAGATGCCTTGGTGGTGAGCGCGAACCAGCGTTTGGCAGCCGTTGAGCCGCCTGACAAGCCAGGTGTCGAACCACTGGCCTGACCAATCGCCGTGCGGCAGGCGGCCCAGTTTTCGTGCAGCCGCACCTCAGCGAATTCGGCGTAATCCATGCCTGCTCGCCTGAGATGTTTTTCGGAAAGA
Organism: Sulfuritalea sp.; assembly: GCA_020048435.1. Classification (GTDB taxonomy): domain Bacteria; phylum Pseudomonadota; class Gammaproteobacteria; order Burkholderiales; family Rhodocyclaceae; genus Sulfurisoma. The sequence continues at coordinate 4,620 of JAIFMO010000039.1, read as the reverse complement.
TCGAAGCCAAGCGGTCCCACCAGATGCAGCCGGCAGCCGGTATTGGCCGACAAACGCACGATATTGCCGGTATTCGGCGGAATTTCCGGTTGGTAGAGAACGATTTCGAACATGATTCAAGCCCTATTTAACTTGCGCAGCAGGCACCGGCTAGCCGAGAATGGCGGCCAAATCATACGGGAGATTCCCTGATGGCCCGCCCGGAGAAAATCCGTCTTGGCGACTTGCTGATTCAGCAAGGACTATTGACGCAGGAACAACTTACAAACGCACTGGCTGAGCAAAAGGCCAGCGGCCGCAAGCTCGGTCGCGTTATCGTCGATAGCGGCCTCGTCACCGAGGAAGCCATCTCCAAGGCGCTCGCGCGGCAACTACAGGCCGAATTCGTCGACCTCAAGACCTTCTCGCCCAAGCCGGAACTGGTCAAGCTGCTGCCCGAGAGTCACGCCCGCCGCTTCCGCGCCATCGTGCTCGACCAGCGCAACGGCAAGTACATCGTCGGCTTTGCCGACCCGACCGACCTCATGGTGTTCGACGAGGTCAACCGCCTGCTCAGAGGCGACATCGACCTCGCCGTCGTCACCGAATCGCAACTGCTGGGCGCCATTGACCGGCTTTACCGTCGCACCGATGAAATCGCCGGCCTCGCCAAGGATCTGACGCAGGATCTTGGCGACGTCCCGGTTGAACTGGGCGACATCCTGGGCCTGACCAGCGGCGCCGAAGATGCGCCGGTCGTCAAGCTGCTGCAAACCGTGTTCGAAGAGGCCCTGCGCAGTCGCGCCTCGGACATCCATATCGAACCTCTGGAAAAGTCCTTGCGCATCCGTTTTCGCATCGACGGCGTGCTCCACGTCCAGATGGAGGCCGACCCCAAGATCGCCACCGCGCTGGCACTGCGCCTCAAGCTGATGTCCGGTCTCGATATTTCCGAAAAACGCCTGCCGCAAGATGGCCGTTTCGCCGTCAAGCTGCGCACGCCGGTCGATGTGCGTATCTCGACCATGCCGACGCAATATGGCGAATCGGTGGTCATGCGCCTGCTCAACCAGAGCGGGGGACTGCTGAGCCTCGAAAAGCTCAACATGCCACCGCGCATCCTTGATCGCATGCGCAACGCGATCCACCGTCCCTCCGGCATCGTGCTGGTCACCGGGCCGACCGGCTCGGGCAAAACCACCACGCTTTACGCCGCGCTCAACGACCTCAACTCGCCCGAGAAGAAGATCATCACCGTCGAAGACCCGGTCGAATACCGTCTGCCCGGCCTCAACCAGGTGCAGGTGCATGAGAAGATCGACCTGTCCTTCTCGCGCGTGCTGCGCACCGCCCTGCGCCAGGACCCGGACATCATCCTCGTCGGCGAAATGCGCGACCAGGAAACCGCCGAGATCGGCATGCGCGCCGCCATGACAGGCCACCTCGTGCTCTCCACCCTGCACACCAACGACGCCCTGTCCACGCCGATACGCCTGCTTGACATGGGTGTGCCGCGCTACATGGTGGCGCTGTCGGTGAACATGGTGCTGGCGCAGCGGCTGGTGCGCGTCGTTTGCGAAAACTGTGCCGAACCGCACCCGCTGGCGCCGCACGAGCACGAATGGCTGCGCTACGAACTGCAAGACCGGGTCGATGCCCACAAGTACATGAAAGGCCGCGGTTGCAGCCACTGCAACAACATGGGCTACACCGGCCGCACCGGCGTCTATGAGATGCTCGAAATGACCAACGAAGTTGTCGAGGCCACCAACGAGGGCGACCCCAACGTCTTTATGGACGTGGGCCGGCGACAGATGGCCGGCAACACCCTGCGCCGCGACGCCGTGCGCCTCGTCCTCGCCGGCCGCACCACGGTCGACGAAGCCATGCGCATCAGCACCCAGCTCGACTGATGGCCAGCTTCACCTACAAGGGACGTAATGCCGGCGGCGGTACGGTCGAAGGCACGCTCGATGGTGCCAATGCCGATGCCATCGCCACTATCCTGTTCGGTCGCGGTATCACTCCGCTCGAAATCCTGGAGCAGAAGAACGAAGAAGGCGGTGGCGGCTTCGATCTTGGCCAACTCTTCAAGGACAAGATACAGCACGAAGACGTCGCCCTCTTCACGCGCCAGTTGAACACCCTGATCAAGGCGGGCGTGCCCATCATGCGTGCCCTGGCCGGCCTGCAGGAATCGAGCAGCAACCGCTCGATGAAGCAAGTCATCGGCGAGTTGCGCCACAGCCTTGATTCCGGCCGCGAGCTCTCGGTGGCGTTTTCCGATCACCCCAAGATATTCAGCCCGTTTTATCTCTCGATGGTGCGCGTCGGCGAAATGACCGGTCGGCTCGAAGACATCCTGCTGCGCCTGTTCCATCACATGGAATTCCAGCAGTTCATGCGCAACCAGGTCAAGGCGGCCACCCGCTACCCGACCTTCGTCATCATCGCCATGGCCATCGCCATCACGGTGGTGAACCTCATGGTGATCCCCGCCTTCGCCAAGGTGTTCAAGGGCTTTGGCGCCGAACTGCCCTTGATGACGCGCATCCTGCTTGGCTTTTCCGACTTCATGGTGGCCAACTGGCCCCTCCTCATCGGCGGTGTCGTGGCCGCCATCTTCGCCTTCCGCGCCTGGATACGCACCGAGCGTGGCTGCTACGATTGGGATCGGCTCAAGATGAAGATCCCCATCGCCGGCAAGATCATTACCAAAGCCACCCTGGCGCGCTTCGCCGGCAGCTTCGCGCTGGCCGCGCGCAGCGGCGTGCCCGTGGTGCAGGCGATGACCGTTGTGGCCCAGACCGTCGACAACGCCTACATCGCCAAGAAGGTGGAAGGCATGCGCGATACCATCGAGCGTGGCGAATCCGTTCTACGCGCCGCCATTCAGGCCAAGGTATTCACCCCCGTCGTCCTGCAAATGATCGCCGTCGGCGAAGAGTCGGGCATGATCGACGAGATGATGCAGGAAGTCGCCGAAATGTATCAGCGCGAGGTCGAATACGAACTCAAGACCCTCTCGGCGCAGATCGAGCCCATCCTCATCGTCTTCCTCGGCGCCCTGGTGCTGGCGCTCGCCCTTGGCATCTTCCTGCCGCTATGGGATCTGGGCAAGGTTTCGATGGGACGCAAGTGAAGATGGATCGCGTTTGACGCAACTACGTTTCGTATATACACTTCACCAATGGAGTTCACTTGGTCCGAAGCGAAGCGCAACCTGAACGTGAAGAACCATGGGCTGGATTTTGTCGACGCTCCGCGAGTTTTCGAAGGCGTCACATTCACCTACGAGGATGACCGTTTTCCCTATGGTGAGCGGCGTTTCGTGACACTGGGTCTCCTGGCTGGCACTCCCGTCTCAATCGTTCATACGGAGAGCGAACATGAAATCCGCATCATCTCTTTCCGCAAAGCAACCCAACGTGAAACGCAAATCTACTTCGATGAAATCAAAAACTGACTGGGCTCGACTTGAGTCAAAGCAGGCCGTTTCGGATGTGCCTGACGATCATCCGGAAGCCGAGGTTCACCACATTGTCCGAGGTATTGTCAGGCGCGGCCTAAAACCGTTGCCATCCAAGGAGTCAATCTCGTTGCGGGTCGACCAGGACGTTCTGGAGTGGTTCAAAGCGCAAGGGCCGGGTTATCAAACACGCATCAATACCGTCCTGCGTGCATTTCGGGATGCCTCGGTCTAATCCTGTGCTCAATAGGTAGACCACTTTAGCGAAGCCTATCGCGGCGGAAATAACCAAATTGATGTGTCACAGTCAGGAATGCAGTAAAGTGAGTCCGTTTTTTGCCGTAATGTCCCTATGACCACAGAGCCCAGAACCACCGGAATGTCGCGCATACGCAATCGCCAGCAAGGCTTCACCCTGATCGAACTCATCGTCGTCATCACCATCATCGCCATTCTGGCGGCGGTGGCCTTGCCGCGCTTCATCGATGCGCAGAAGGATGCGCGCACGGCCAAGGCCAACGCCATCTTCGGTTCTATCCGTTCCGCCACCATGCTGGCCAAGTCGCGCTGCGAACTTGACATGGGCACCAATGCCACCGGCACCTTCATCTGCAACGCGACCGGCGGTTGGGTCAACATGGACGGCACGGCGGTCACCATGGTGAACAAATACCCGACGGCCGACGCCAACGGCATCCAGGCGGCCGCTGCAATCAACCCCAGCGCCGACGGACTGACGATTTCCAATTCCGGCGGCACGGTGGCCGGCGCGGTAATGGCCTTCGACGTGATCGGCGCCCAGGCCGCGGCCGGTTGCCGGATTACCTACGTCGCGGCGGCCGTCGGTTCGTCGCCGGTCGTGACGGTTGTCACCACCGGCTGCTGATCAAGGTTGCCGATTTCAGATACCATTAGCTCATTCGTATTACTTTTAGGAGAGACACACCATGCGCACCCAACGCGGCTTTACCCTGATTGAACTGATCGTCGTTATCGTGATTCTTGGTATTTTGGCAGCGACGGCATTGCCGAAGTTTGTGGATATGAGCAGTGATGCCGTGAATGCAAAGGCGCAGGGTGTAGCTGGCTCAATTTCTTCTGCAGCATCCATTAACTATGGCAAAGCAAAAATTGGTAATTTGTCACAAACAGCGGCTTCTCAGTGTCAAGCG
>JAIFMO010000016.1 GCA_020048435.1 Sulfuritalea sp. | reverse complement strand
AATGCCCTTGGAGTAACCTTCGAGGAGAATGGCTAATGCGCGCCGTATGCTCGACGCAGTTCCACAAGCTGCCTGGCCATGCTGGTTAGCCGGCTAGCAAGGCCGAACCAGCAACAAGACTGTCTTAACGGGAGAGAGTAACGTGCGCTTCATCCATTGTGCCGACCTGCATCTGGACAGTCCCTTGCGGGGCCTTGAACGCTATGAAGGCGCTCCGGCCCAGAGCATGCGGGAAGCAACGCGCCGGGCGTTTGCCAACGTGGTTGACCTCGCACTGGAGCGCGAAGCCAACTTCATGCTCATCGCGGGCGACGTCTTCGACGGCGACTGGCTCGACTTCAACACCGGCCTGTTCTTCGCCAACCAGATGCGCCGTCTCGCTGACGCCGACATTCGCGTCTTCATCGTCCGCGGTAATCACGACGCCCTGAGCAAGATTTCGAAGGCCGTGACGCTGCCCAGGAATGTCCATGTTTTCAGGGCCAACAAGCCCGAGACCGTTGTCGATGAAGCACTCGGCATGGCCATTCATGGCCAGAGCTTTGCCAGCGGCGTGGTCACCGACGACCTTGCCGCCGGGTACCCGGATATGCGGCCCGGCCTTCTCAACATCGGTATTCTTCACACGGCACTCGCCGGGAGAGAGGGTCACGAGACTTATGCGCCGACCACGGCCGATCGCCTGGCTGCCAAGGGCTATCACTACTGGGCACTTGGCCACGTCCATGCGCACGAGGTCGTGCGGGAGAATCCCTGGATCGTTTTCCCCGGCAGCACGCAGGGACGGCATGCCCGCGAGCTTGGACCGAAAGGTTGCGTGGTGGTCGAGGCGGATGTCGATGAAGGCATCCGCTCTATCGAATTCGTCGAGACCGACGTTGCCCGCTGGCGGCACCTGACCATCGACGCCACTGATCTCGCCACGCCGGAGGATTTGCAAGCGACCGTTCAACGGGCTGTTCGGGACGCGGTACTGGATGCCGGCGAGCGCCTCCTGGCCCTGCGTCTCTCGATCAGCGGTCGCACGCCCCTCCACGGTAAGCTCGCCGGCAGTCCGGAAAGTTTCCGGGCAGAAGCCTGTGCCTGGTTGAACGAGGCCTCGGGTGGAACGGCCTGGCTGGAGAAACTCAAACTCTCGGTATCGGCGCCGCTCGATCTCGTGGCGCTGGCCGCGCGGGACGACCCCTTCGGCATGCTGGTAAGACGGCTCGACGAACTCGCCGCCGATCCTGTCGCCCTGGCAAGCTTGGCGGCACCCGTGTTGGCGGAACTCGAACAGAAGATTCCTCCCGAGTTGCGTGAGCGTGACCCGTTGCTGAAACCGCTGTCAGCGGAAGTCAGCGCGGAGGCGCTGGCGTCGGCGCGGGAACGGCTGCTCGCCGCCATATCACTGGAGGCGGCGCCATGAGAATCTCTCAACTCGACCTGAAGGCATTCGGCCACTTCACCAACCGGCGCATCGACTTCGGTGGCGGCGCCGGCGCCCGCCCGGATTTCCACATTGCCTACGGCCCGAATGAAGCCGGCAAGACCACGATGTCGCGCGCACTCCGGGCCGCGCTGTTCGGCATCATCGAGCGCACCACCGACAACCACCTGCACGCCAACCCGAATCTGCGTGTTGGCGTGGTGCTCAACTCGTCGGGCGGAGAGCAGATGGCGGCCATGCGCCGCAAGGCACGCAAGAACAGCCTGGTCAGGTACGACCCGCTGACGGGAGAGGAAGTCGGTGAAGCGATACCCGACGAGCGGCTGTCCGCCTGGATGGGTGGCCTGACGGAAGGCCTCTACGCTTCGATGTTCGGCCTCGATCACGATGAACTCGTGGCCGGGGGCAAGGCGTTGAGTGAAGGCAAGGGTGAGATTGGCCAAAGCCTGTTCGAGGCCGGCGCGGGCCTGACCTCGATCCGGACGCTGCGCGAACGGCTGGCAAAGGAGGCCGACGACCTGTTCCGACCCCGAGCCTCGAGTTCAAGCGTCTTCAAGGTACTGGATCACTACGGCACGGCGCGCAAGGAAGCGAAGGAGGCACAGACCCGGCCGGCGGAGTGGGATGCCTTGCGCAAGGCGACCGAGGAAGCGAAGCGCACTTACGATGGTGCGCGCGCACAGCAGGATCTTCTGCAAAAGGAATCGAGGCGATTGGAGCGACTCGCTGCCGTGCTACCCGATGTTGCGGCACGGTCACTCGCACTTGAACGGCTCGCCGTTTTGGGCGAAGTCAAGAAACTGCCGGCGGATGCAACGACACAGCGTCTCGCCGCCGAAGCACGACTGCGGCAGGCTGAAATTGCCCGCAATGAAGTAGCAGACACCGCCAAGCGACTACAGCAGGACCTGGACAGTATTGCGTTGCCGACCACCATCTTGGCCGAAGGCAGTGCGATCGAAGCGCTCTTCTATTCGCTGGAGCCTTTCAGGGCGGCACGTGACGCAGTTGCAGCCGCCAACGGCAAGATCAAGCTGGCAGGGGCGAAGGCCGGTGTAATGCTTGCCGCCATTGGCGAAACCCTGCGGGACGATCTGCGTTCCCTGATTCCCAGCGCGACCCTGCGTGCCCGGGTTCAAAGCCTGGTTACCCGGGGAGCGACGCAGCAGGCTGAACTCGCTGCGGCATCACGCCTGGCATCCGCGACAAAAGGCGAGCTGAAAGAACTGAATGACGATCTGGCTGATCTCGGTTTGCAAAACGTGCCGGCTTCGCTCATCGAGGCGCTGCGCTCCTTCGAAGCCCAGGGCAACCCCGAATACAAGGCGGAGGACCAGGGCCGACAAGCAGCGACGCAGCAGGCAAATCTTCGTGTCGAAGCCACGGCGCTATCTGCCGGAAGCATAGAGGCGCTGCTCGCGATGGGAACACCGTTGCCGGCAGAGCTTCAAATGTTTCGTGATACCCGTGCGGAACTGGATGCGAGAAGGCAATCCCTCACGGACAAGATCGAGACCATCGAGAACGACCTGGCGGCGGTGACCGGCGAACTGGAGGGCCTCATGCAGCAGGGCGAGGTTTCCACCGCCGAACACCTTGCCGAGCAGCGTGGCGCCCGGGATGGCCTCTGGCAGAAGATCCGCCGGAAGGTGTTTCCCGCCGACGGAGAGTCCCCTGCTCCGGAAAAACTGCCCTCGGCCATGGAGTACGAAATGGCCGTGCAGGCTGCCGACGGCACCGCCGACAGCCGCTTCGCCGATGCAGCACGCGTGTCGCAACATGCCGACCTTCTCAAGCGCCTCGCGCAGATGCGCAATGCGATCGAACTGGAACGGCAGCGGCTTGAGGCGGCGAAAGGGGAAGCCAACGACCTGACAGCCAGATGGCAAGCGCTTCTTGCCGGGCACGGCCTGCCCTTACTTGGCGTCGCCGAACTGACCGACTGGCTCGCCAAGCGGGATCTGTTCGTGCAGCGCTACCAGTCCTGGTTGGACGTAAAGGAACAAGCCGGCACGTCCGCCGGAGTTGCGGCGAGTGTTCGCGCCGGCCTTTCGGCAGCACTGCTCGAAGCCGGGCTGCCGCCTTGCGGCGACAAGGAGACGCTGGCCCAGGCGATCGGCCGGGCGAGAAACCATGCTGAGCTGGCCGGAAGGAATTCTTCCAGCCAGAAACTGCTCGCCAGGAAGAAGATCAAGGCCGAAGCCAATCTGGCCGAGGCCGAAAGACAGATCGGGGAGTGCAGGAAGGCGCTGGACGAATGGAGATCCGCCTGGGGCCAATCCATGGCGGAGATTCGCCTCGCCGACAATGCGGTGGGTGAGGAGGCCACGGCGAGGCTGAGTCAGTTCGAGGATCTCGAAGATGCCCTCGACACGCTGGATGCAGCCCGCGCTGACCTCGACGCGGCACAGGCAACGGTTGCACGGGTAGAACAGGAAACGCTTCGCCTTTGCCAGGCGACCGGGAGTGATACGACGAACCGACCGGCTGACGCGGTTGTCGCCACGCTGTACGATCGATTTACCGCAGCAAAGTTACTCGCACAGCGCGTGACAGCGCTGGACGAGATGATCGATGGGGCCGCAAAGTCCAAGGGGCAGGCCGACCAGGCCATCCGCCTGGCCGAGCAAGACCTGTCCGAACTGAAGGCTGCGGCCGGATGCCAGACCCTGGCGGACCTGGCCGAGGCCGAACTCCGGAGTTCCGAAAGCCTGAAGCTGGAAGCTGAAGTTGCCGCAGTCGAGACGCGACTGGTGAGTGCATCGGCCCTGGCTCTCCAGGACTTGCTTGCGCAGGCGGAGGGGCAGGATCTGGTGTTGATCCAGGCTGCCCTGGATCGGGCAAGCGATGATCTCCAGTCCGCCACCTCCCAAGTGGAATCTCTGCATGAAAAGCTGCTGGAGTCCCAAACGGCTCTGGGCAAGATTGATGGCGAGGCGATCGCCGGCGAGGCAGAACAGCGGGCTGCGGAAGCGGCGGCGCAACTATCCACCCTGGTGGCCAACTATTCATCGGCACGCCTGGCCTCCGCCATCCTCGCCGAGGTCATCGAAACCTACCAGCAGCGCCATCAGGGACCGCTATTGGCACGCGCGTCCGAATTGTTCGCCACCATTACCGGCGGGCGCTTCGCCAAGGTGGCGACAGACTTTGATGAAGACATGACGATCCTGGTCGGCGTCCGTCCCAACGGCCGGCGGGAAACCGTCGGCAACCTGAGTTCGGGTACGCGTGACCAGTTGTTTCTGGCGCTGCGTCTGGCCGCGATCGAGAGCCACGTCGCCCGCCAGGAGCCGATGCCGGTTGTTGTCGACGATATCGTGATCAATTTCGATGATGCGTCTGCGAGCGCCACCTTCAGGGTGCTGGCGGAACTGTCGAAGAAGACGCAGGTGCTGTTCTTCACGCATCACGAACACCTTCTCAGTCAGGCTGCGAGTGCCATCGGTGCAGCCAACTTTGCACCACACCGCTTGTAGGAAGTACTCCTCGGGGATCAGCAATGGAAATTGACGAACGGCCGGTGCCGAAATCAGTCATCGAGGGCTTTGTCGGTCTGGCAGACGCTATTGAGCCGGCGAAGATCATGATGGCAGGCAGGGAAAATCCCTGGCTATTCAACGGGCATCGGACCATCCCGAAGAATGTGCCGGTCGCCTGTGCTCATATCAAGTCGATAATTCGATCCGAACGCCATCTGAAACCAATGGACGCCTCCTGCATTGCAATATGTATTGTGAATATCAATCACAAAGTCCGGATAGCTGTAATACTCCTCGGCGCTGGGTGTTGGCTGATTGCCGAGAATAACTGGAACAACGCGACCTACACGCCCCATAGCACAGGCTTCTCTCGCTGGAACGAGCGCTCCAGCAGTTCGACCAGCGGCACGGCGCGTTGCGCCAGACTGACGCGGGCGGCAATGCCGGATTCGGCTTCGCCGCCGCCTGAATCACCGCCTGTATCTTCGTGGCTATTCCCGTGAGGGTGGGCGTTGCGAGCGCGGGCCCGGTCTTCGGCAATGGCGCTCTTGAGCCGCGCGATGCAGTCGGGCATCTGCTCGACGGTGACTACCCCGCGCGTTGTCGTCTCCTTGCCCATGATTTCCATCATGTGCCGCGCGACTTCGTCGAACATCATTACATCGCCAGAGGCGTCGGACTGAAAGGTGATCATCGAATTTCCTTTTTCATCAGCCAATCGAGAATATGCCCTGCCGGCAACCGCCAGTCGCGTTCCAGCATGAGGCCGTGGCCAAGGCCGGGGAAAATGGTCGCCGGTATGCCGTAGCTGCGGGCGCACATCTCGACCAGCGTGGCGGGAATCAGGTGGTCGTGTTCCGCGCCCTGAATCAGCAGTTTCGAGGCATCAATTTTGGACGGGCGGGGCAGGTTGAACAGCGTCATGTCCCAGATGGCCCGATGCGATTCCGGCTGCGACCAGCGATAGAAGCGCGCCAGGTCGTCGTCCGCCACCGGCTGCGCGAACAACGCCTCGCGCAGCGTATCCAGCGCCACCTCGCCACCGCTCATCAGGCGATTGAGATCGGTCATCATGCCCGGTTGCGAGAACATCATGCCGAAAGCCGCGGCCATGAGCCCCTGTGGCGGCACCGAGCACATCAGCACCGCGCCCGGCATTGCCTGCTTTTCAAGCACCTTCTGCACCACAAAACCGCCCATCGAATGGCCGATCAACACCGGCGGCGCCGGCAGTCCCGCGCAGACTTCGAGCACGTCGTCGACATAATTGGCGATCGACAGGCTGTCGAGATGTTCGCGACCGCGCGAATGGCCGTGGCCGGACAGACTGAGCGCGTGCGAGGCAAAGCCGGCTTCGGCAAAGAAATCGAGAAAATGCTCGTTCCAGCACCAGGCGCCAGCAAAGGCCCCATGCACGAACAACAGCGGCGTGGAGCCTGGCGCACCGACGGGAAGGCGCGATAAAACTTCGAGTTTGGCGGGGCGGGATGAGGTCATAATCCCGATTCTATGTTGAAGTGGCTGCTTGTCCTTTTTCTTCTCGTGCTGTTGCTCGGCGTGGCGCAGCCAAAACTGGCCGCCTGGCTGCGGCTGGGGCGTCTGCCGGGCGACCTCAGATTCCGCCTGCGCGGCCGCGAATACCTGTTTCCGTTTGCCTCGGTGATCTTGCTGTCGCTGCTTGCTTCACTTCTGCTGCGCCTGCTGTAGCCCGAGAGCCTTCACCGCCGCCACCCGCGCTGCGTGGATGCGTTGCGGAATTTGCGCCGGCCCGCCGTCGGGATTCCCGATTGCGCAGGCTTTGGCAATCGCCCCGGCATCGACGCCGCGGACGGCCGCCACGGCCCGCCGCCAAAGTTGCGCTTGCGGATAAGCGTTTTCGGTGCAGCCGAGCCGGCCACGAAAATCGGCCTCGCAAGCGCCCAGCACCTCGTCGAAGCGTTGCGGCCGCCGCATGACATCGCAGCGTTCCAGCAATTTCACCACGGTGGTGGGCCGCAGGTCGTCAAAGTTATGGATGTCGCCATGGAATCGCGCCGCCAGCAGCGCCACGTCGCGGCAATCCACCGGCACGCGCAGTCGTTCGCACAGGGGGCCGATGAGGTCGGCGCTGCGCCCCTCGTGGCCGTGGTGGCGCGGCAGCACATCGGCCGGCGTGTCGGCCTTGCCGAGATCATGCGTCAGCGCCGCAAAGCGCGCGGGCAGCGCCAGTTGCAACCGCGCCGCCATGTCGATCACCATCATCACATGAATGAAGGTATCGACCTCGGGGTGAAAGTCGGCCCGCTGCGGCACGCCCCATAGCGCATCCACTTCGGGCAGTAGCCGCGCCAGCGCGCCGCAGCCGCGCAAGGTCTCGAACATGCGCGAAGGCGCCGCCTCCATCAGGCCGCGCGCCAGTTCCTGCCACACCCGTTCTGGCACCAGTGCATCGACTTCGCCATTGGCGACCATCGTCCGCATCAAGTCCACTGTCTCCGGCGCGATCACGAAATCGCCAAAGCGCGCGGCGAAACGCGCCACCCGCAGAATGCGCACCGGGTCTTCGGCAAAGGCCGACGAGACATGGCGCAACACCTTCGCCGCCAAATCACGCTGCCCGCCATACGGGTCGATCAGCTGGCCGTCTTCTGCCCGCGCAATCGCGTTGATGGTCAGATCGCGCCGCGCCAGGTCCTCCTCCAGCGTCACGCCGGCATCGGCATGAAAGACGAAACCCTTGTAGCCCGGCGCGGTCTTGCGCTCGGTGCGCGCCAACGCATATTCCTCGTGCGTGACGGGATGCAGGAACACGGGGAAATCCTTGCCCACCGGCCGGAAGCCCCGCGCCAGCATCGCCTCGGGGGTGGCCCCAACGACCACCCAGTCGCGATCCTGGACTTCCAGTCCCAACAGTTCATCGCGAACCGCACCACCGACACAATAAGTTTTCAACACCACCTCGAGAATCGAACGCCGTTGCCTGCCCGGCTTACGAAAAAAGTCGGCGCTAGCGGTACGGCGTTAGCGCGAATGCGAACGGAGCGGGACGTGTTCTGTCCCTTGTTTACGTACAATAGTCAAGGTCAGAGTGCTACTTGGCTTCATTGCGCAGTGACCGTGTTGACCACAGGCTTGGGGCGAGATAGGGAGCATTTGCTTTTCTTTTACGGCAACGAGGTCGTGGTCGGGTTGGTTAGCCCC
>JAIFMO010000082.1 GCA_020048435.1 Sulfuritalea sp. | reverse complement strand
GCGGCTGGCAGCGTGGTCGATCTCTTCGCCGAAGAGCGGCTCAATCACCACGCCAAGATCGTCGGCGGTGTCCTGGCCGAGGAATGTAGCGCGTTGCTGTCTGGCTTTTTCGCGGCGCGGCGGGGCAGGGTGATGGTGGCGTAATGGCTATTGTTGCCACTGCATCCAGTGTGCGTATACGCATCAGCATTCCGGCGCAGACGCTGGAACTGCATGGCGACGATGGCCACCTGCTGCGCCGCTACGCTGTTTCCACGGCGAAGAATGGCGCCGGCGAGCAACGCGGCAGTTACATGACGCCGCGCGGCCGCCATATCATTCGAGCAAAAGTCGGCGCTAGCGCTACGGCAAATACGGTGTTCGTGCGCCGCCGGCCGACCGGGGAAACGTGGTCAACCGATTTTGCCGCCGCCCATCCTGGCCGCGACTGGATACTAACCCGCATTCTCTGGCTATCGGGCAAGGAACTTGGTCGCAACCGCCTCGGCGAGGTCGATACCATGCGCCGTTACATCTATTTGCACGGTAGTCCGGACAGCGTCGCCATGGGCGCGCCGGGTTCGATCGGTTGCGTGCGGATGCGGAATGCCGACATTGTCGAATTGTTCGATCTCGTGCCGGTTTATACCCCCGTCGATATCGTCGAATACCGCGTCGAGGCGGGCGACTGGGCGCAACTGGCGCCGGCGGCACGGCCTTTGCGCGAGGCGGTTTTCGTGGGTGAGCAGGGTGTTCCGCTCGCCATGGAATGGGATGAGTTCGATGTCAGTAGCCGCCACGTTGTCGCTTTCGGGCCGGCGGGCGAGGCCATAGGCACCGGGCGCTTGTTGCCGGACAACACCATCGGCCGCGTGGCCGTGGCATGCGCGTGGCGTGGACAAGGCGTGGGGCGGGCGCTGATGGAAAGATTGATTGAAATCGCCGGGCCGCGCCGGTTGTTCCTCCATGCCCAGACGCAGGCGGCAGGCTTCTACCACCGCTTCGGTTTCGAGGCCGAAGGAGAGGAATATCTCGAAGCCGGCATCCCGCATATCACCCTCACATCACGCTGATTGGCCCGTAACGTTCAAGCAGGGTAGGACTTTGCTCTGGTCACTACTCACCGCGCAACTTGGCGAATTTGGCCTTGAGTGCGGGCATCACAGCGGCGGCAGCCTTTTCGCCTTCAAGCACGGCCAGATGGCGATCCTTGAAATCGGTGGCCTTGATTTCCGGGGTATGCGGGCGAATGACCATGTCGGCCTCGAGTAATTCGTGGCGGCTGATGCTCTGTCCCATGATGGTGAAGGTTTGCAGCAGCACGTCGAAGGTGCTGTCGGTCTTGCCATAACGCGGTTTTTCCGAAATATCGACGGCTATGACGAAATCGGCGCCGAGCGAGCGGGCGATGCGTACCGGCACCGGGCTGACCAATCCGCCATCGACGTATTCATGGCCGTTGATGGTGACCGGCTGGAAGATACCGGGCACGCTACTGGATGCGCGCACGGCCATGCCGGTGTCGCCGGTGCGAAAAACGATGGCTTCGCCTGACTTGAGATCGGTTGCCACCACAGCAAAGGTCTTGCCCAGCTTTTCTATCGTGCGATTGCCGATGGCGCGATTGATGAACTGCTGGAGCGCCTCACCCTTGAAGACGCCGCGATCCGGCAGCGACCAGTCGCTCACCTGATTTTCTTCCATTTGTATGGCGAACTTCTGTATCTCGAAACCATTCTTGCCGGCGGCGTAGAGGGCGCCGACGACAGAACCCGCGCTGGTGCCGACAACGATGTCCGGCACGATGCCCTGGGCTTCGAGTGCCTTGATGACACCGATGTGGGCAAAACCGCGTGCCGCGCCGCCACCCAAAGCCAGTGCAATTTTGGGTGGTGGCCGCGAGGTAGTCGCCACCGGCTCCGGTTTGGAATCGGTCAGAATCGGCAGGCCGATGCAGGCGGACAAAGGTAACACCGTCAATATCGCGAACGTCGCCAACAGCAGCCGGCGTATCATAAAATTAACCATATCAATCAATGGAGTAGGGCAGGGACAGCAGGCGCGCCAGCGGTCCATCCGGGCTGCCAACATGAACCGCGCCAGCCTCGGCCCCCGACGATTGCACGACCAGCAGGCATTCGTAGCCGCCTTCCGGTGTGGGTGCGAGGCTGACCAGCGCGCCGCAGTGCTGCTTGCCCGCTTCCGGGGTGTAGATGTCAGTACCGGGCGCGAAAGCAACGTCAATATGCGCCCGGTACATGCGCCGTTTGATCTTGCCGATGTATTGGGTGCGGGCGACGATTTCCTGTCCCGGATAGCAGCCCTTCTGGAAGCTCACGCCACCCACGGACGGCAATTCGTAGTTGATCATCTGCGGCACGAAGGCCTCCTGGGTCGCAGCGACGATGCGCGGCTGCCCTGCGGCAATTTCAAGCAACCGCCAGGCCGCCACACCGGCCGGAAGCGCGGCGGATTCCGAACTTGTCAGTTTTGTCCAGACTGCTTCAGCCGACGGGGCATCAAGCGCCAATACATAGCGTTGCTCGTCAAGGCGCACGGCCGTGCCGCCCGCAAACGCCGAACTTGTCATCACGCCCCCGGGGCTGCCGCCAAGGCTCCGCACCAGTGCTTCGGCGGCGGGGCCAGCGAGACCCACGAGCGGGCGCGAGTCAGAAACATCGTTCAGTTTGACCTTGCTGCGCAGAACGTACATCGATAGTTTCTTGTTGATGCCGGCGAGAATGTCCGCCGAAAGTTGCAGCAGGTAATCGTTTCCCTCGCGCCAGATCAGGAAACTGGCAATCAACCGCCCCTTGGCGGTGCAAAGACCGGCATACCGTGCGCTATCAGCCGCGATATGGGTGATGTCGTTGGTCAGCAGGTTGTGGAGAAATCCCGCGGTTTCTTCGCCGGTAGCGCAAATCAGGCCTTGATCGGTCAATGGCATGATGACCGTGGCGGTGCGCGCGGCCTTGAGTTCGCTGGCGAGGTCGCCGAAGTGCTCAAAATTATCCTGTGCGCCCTGACGGACGAGAAAGTCATTCCATTGCTGATTCATGATGTATTTTCCGGGGCCGGGGAGGGTGGGCTGATGGCTGGAGAATGAAGGCTGCGATACGCTTTAGGCTATCATATCCGCCTTCCTTTCCGCCCTGCCCATGCGTCTTTTCAAGCGACTGTTACTGACTGGCCTGCTCGGCACAATCGCGATGGCGGGCTTCGCGGGCTGGATGGCGTGGTTCGCATTTGCGGTCGTACCGCTCAAAGTCAATCCCCAGGGCGTCCTGGCATTCGATATCCGTCCTGGCCTTGGCTTGAAGGGGGCGGCTCAGGCCATGGCCCAGTCCGGCGTGGATTTCGAGCCGTGGCAGTTCGCCTTGCTTGGGCGCTTCACCGGCATGGATCGCAACATCCAGGCGGGTAGCTATGAAGTCAGCCCCGGTGTGACGGCGCTGGAACTGCTGCAAAAGTTGACTGCGGGTGATGTGACCCAAACGAGCCTGGTTGTCGTCGAAGGCAAGACATTCCGCGAATTGCGCGCGAGGCTCGATGCCCACCCCGATTTGCGCCACGAGACGAGCGGTCTGGCCGATGCCGAGTTGTTGCAGCGCCTTGGAGCGGCCGAATCCCACCCGGAAGGCCTGTTTTTCCCTGATACCTACCTTTTTGCCAAGCAATCGAATGATCTGACCCTTCTGCGGCGCGCCTATCAGTCGATGCAGCACCGGCTTGCGGCTGAATGGGCGGGCAGGGATGCGTCCGTACCCTACAAAAATGCCTATGAAGCCCTGATCATGGCGTCGATTATCGAGAAGGAAACCGGCACGGCGGCGGATCGGGGCAAGGTTGCCTCGGTTTTTGTCAATCGCCTGCGGCGCGGCATGCTGTTACAGACCGATCCGACCGTGATCTACGGTATCGGCGAAAAATTCGACGGCAACCTGCGTA
The DNA here is from genome assembly GCA_020048435.1 of Sulfuritalea sp. Classification (GTDB taxonomy): domain Bacteria; phylum Pseudomonadota; class Gammaproteobacteria; order Burkholderiales; family Rhodocyclaceae; genus Sulfurisoma. The sequence goes on along the minus strand of JAIFMO010000082.1, from coordinate 4,184 downwards.
AATCCGATCTTCACACCGATACGGTCTACAACACCTACACCCGCGCCGGATTGCCGCCGACACCGATCGCCTTGCCTGGCGCCGCTTCAATTCAAGCTGCTTTACACCCCCCGGTCAGCGATTTCCTCTATTTCGTGGCGCGCGGCGATGGTTCCAGCGTCTTTTCGCGCACGCTGGAAGAGCATAATCGGGCGGTGATCCGGTATCAGAAAGGTGGGAGAGGCTAAGTGGCTGGTGCAAAAGGAAAATTCATTACGCTGGAAGGCATCGATGGCGCGGGCAAAAGCACACACCACGCTTGGTTGGTCGATGAATTGTTGCAGCGTGGCAAGTCCGTCGTCCAGACCCGCGAGCCTGGCGGAACCCCTCTGGGCGAAAAATTGCGTGAATTGCTACTGCACGAAGCCATGCACCTGGAGACAGAAGCGTTGCTTATGTTCGCCGCGCGACGCGAGCATCTGGCTCAGGTGATCGAACCCGCCCTGGCGCGCGGCGACTGGGTGGTCTGCGACCGTTTTACCGATGCCAGTTACGCCTATCAATGCGGCGGACGCGGCCTGGCCTGGGAGAAATTGCAGGTGCTGGAACGCTGGGTACATCCCGATCTTGCACCCGACCTGACACTTTTGTTCGATGTACCGCTGGACGTGGCGCAAGCGCGCATAACCGCCGCCGCACGCGAAGCCGACCGTTTTGAACTCGAAAAGACCGAATTTCACGCTCGTGTGCGTGCCGCCTACCATATGCGCGCCGCAGCCGAACCACTAAGAATCCAACTGATCGACGGTAGCCAATCAATAGCTGAAATCAAGAATAAACTTGAGGAAACAATTGCAACATTCTGTATTTGATCACTTACCTTGGACAGGGAAGGACTGGGGTGAGCTTTGGAGCCACCCCGGTGGCCTACCGCATGCCCTGCTGATTGCCGGCCCGACCGGTCTCGGCAAGCGGGCTTTTGCTGAAGCCATTGCCGCCCGCCTGTTGTGCGAGCGCGCGACGAGAGCCGAACCTGCGTGTGGTCAGTGCGACGCCTGCCGCTGGTTTTCCGCCGGGAATCACCCGGATTTTCGCTGGGTGATCCCCGAAGCGGATGCTGATGAGTTACCCGTCGAAGAGGCGCAGGCAGAGAAATCAACCGAAAAACCGGACAAGAAAAAGAGTAAGCAGATACGGGTCGAGCAGGTGAGGGCGCTAGCCGACTTCGTTTATGTTGGCTCGCATCGTGCCAAAGGGCGGGTCATCATCGTTCAACCCGCTGAAGCAATGAACGCCGCCGCCGCCAATTCACTTCTTAAAGTACTTGAAGAACCACCTTCAAATATATATTTTATATTGGTATCTGACGCTTATCGCCGCTTGTTGCCTACCCTGCGCAGTCGTTGTCGAATAATCCTCCTGAACCGGCCGGAGCATCAAGTGGCCGCCGACTGGCTCGAACGACAACAGCCCGAAGCGAATCGGCTACTGAATATTACAGGCGGCATGCCATTAAGTGCGCTGGCTGCGGCCGAGTCGGGATGGAACAAGATCGTGCCCGCGCTGGAAAATTCCCTGATCGATGTGGATCAGGATGAATTGAGTCTGGCCAGCGCCTGGGAGATCCTGCTCAAGAATGCGGACAGTTTCACGATGGAAGACCTGATTACCCTGCTGCAAAAATGGCTGAGCGATCTGATCGAATACGAATTGGCCGGGCGCTCACGATTTTTTGTCGATTCCGCTCAGCCAATGAAAAAGCTGCTCGCGCGCACCAGCACTTCGGTCCTTTTGCACTGCTATAACCAATTACTTTCGGCCCGTCCACTGGCAAATCACCCGCTTAACGCCCGTCTGTTTCTGGAAGATTTGGCAGCCCGATATTTGCTGACCTTCGCTCAGCGCCCCACAAGCAGGCTGCAAACTAACCGACCGCAGGCAGCCCATTCGTGAAATTTGTCGATTCCCATTGCCATCTCGATTTCCCTGAACTGCTGGATACATTGCCGCGGTTGCTGGAACGCATGGCCTCGGCGGATGTTGCCTGGGCACTTTGCGCCGGCGTTACCTTGGAGCGTTTTCCGGTGGTTTTGGAAATCGCCAGGCGGAATGCCCACATTTTTGCGGCGGTCGGCGTTCATCCGGACACCGAGGGCGCCGCCGAGGAACCCACGGTCGAAAGGCTTGTCAGTCTTGCCGACGATCCCAAGGTTGTTGCCATCGGCGAAACAGGGCTCGATTATTACCGTCTTTCTGGCGACCTCGAATGGCAGCGCAGCCGCTTCCGAACTCACATTACCGCAGCGCGAAAATGTCGCAAGCCATTGATTATTCACACACGATCCGCATCAAGCGATACCCTGCGAGTGCTGGATGAAGAACAGGGCAGGGAGGTTGGGGGTGTTTTCCATTGCTTTACCGAAGACATCGCAACCGCGCGCGCAGCACTGGATATGGGATTTTACATATCGTTCTCCGGCATCGTGACTTTCAAAAACGCTCAATCAATCAAGGAGGTAGCGTGTTTCGTCCCGCTGGATCGCCTGCTGATCGAGACCGATGCGCCTTATCTCGCGCCGACGCCCCATCGCGGCAAGACCAATGAACCGTCCTATGTCCGCTATGTTGCCGAAGAAATAGCCCGACTTCGTGACCTACCGCTTGACTCGATAGCGGGAGTTACAACAAGCAACTTTTTCCGCCTGTTTTCCGCTGCTAGTGAGGTTGCCGACCATGAATAAGCTATTGGTGAAGGTTTTTCTCGTCGTTGCGCTAATGTCAAACGTCGAGAAAGCCTGTGCCGGCGCCTACGACGATATTCTGGCCGCGGCTGAGAACGGCCGCACGGAGAATGTAATTAACCTCTTGCAACTGGGCATGGACGTCAACACGGCAGCCCCCGACGGCTCGACATTGCTGATGATCGCTGCCCGTAATGGCAATATTGAACTTCTCGATTATTTATTAAGAAACAAAGCCAATATATTGAAACAGAACAAGTATGGAGATACTGCTTTGATGTTGGCCTCACTTCGCGGCCAATTGGAGGCCGCCAAGCATCTCAGTGCCGTCGTCACCCACGGGCGTCCAAATGAAGGATGGTCTGCCCTGCACTATGCGGCATTTTCCGGCCATGTTGAGATTGGACGTCTTTTGTTGTCCAATGGTGCGGAAGTTGATGCCCTTGCACCCAATGGTCAGACTGCGTTAATGTTCGCAGCACTTTTTGGGCATGTGGAGATGGTTCGATTGCTGGTTACGGCCGGAGCCAACATCAATCTACTGGACACCAACGGCAAAAGCGCCCATGTCCTGGCCGCTTCAAAAGGTCACACGGACATCGTAAGATACTTAGCCTCAATCCACAGTAAGCTGTACGACTGGTGATTTCTGTAGGGTTGCCGTCCGGAGTTCCAGGGAGTTCCCGATTTACCACTTGATTATCGGTCATCATTGTGTCGCATAATGTGTATTATGTAAAATAATATAATGCAATGATTTTCGCGTGCATGTAAAATCACGAATCACATCCCTTGCCGGGGTGGTGAAATTGGTAGACACAAGGGACTTAAAATCCCTCGGCTTTACGGCTGTACGGGTTCGATTCCCGTCCCCGGCACCACCAGTATTCACAGGGTTTCTGGGCAGTTTGCCCAATCTCCGCGATCTCGTTTCGGAGTTATTGCAGCAATTTTGCTGCACTTCTTACGTGATCCGGCATTAGAAGTAGCTAAACCCCACTATCAGGACATTTTCAGAAAGGATGTTGCACTAACGCTGGCGATTCGCAGTAGCACGAATTCACCATGCCCCTACTGCGGTTGATAAGTGAATCACCAACAGCATTGGGTTATAATCCCCCCTCGGGACGGTCGATATGTAGGCTACCCGGAGAAGTGGCCGAGTGGTCGAAGGCACTCCCCTGCTAAGGGAGCATCCGGTGATAAACTGGATCAAGGGTTCGAATCCCTTCTTCTCCGCCAGTAACAACATCCAAGCCCATGATTCCGTGGGCTTTTTTGTTTTTACGGCATTCGTGACTATCAATTTCACTATCAATTACCGGCTCGGTTGGCACGTTGCCGCCGTCCCGCCAGCGCCGACTTTTCTATACAGCCCGCCGGCCGTTTTGCAGCGGCGAACTAACCCCCCCTCCCCCGCGCGTAGTTGATGCAGGAGGCCATGCCGAAAATCAATGTATATGG
>JAIFMO010000135.1 GCA_020048435.1 Sulfuritalea sp. | reverse complement strand
TGTTTACCACGCCATGTTGTCGACCCGTGATTACGGGTATTCGACAGCTGTCGGTTTGGCTCAATCTGTCCTTGGTTTGATCTTGGTTGTTTTTGTCAACAAGATCGCAAAGAAAATCAATGACGGCGAAGGTTTGTTCTAATCCGGAGGGGCGTATGTCTGTGAAAATGAGAGGTTCTGATCTTGCTTTCAAAGTTTTTTCCTATGTCGTAGTGGGACTATTCGCCTTTCTCTGTTTGGTTCCTTTGCTCGTCGCTTTTGGCGTGTCGTTCTCTGACGAGAAGATGGTAGTGATCAATGGCTATAAAATCATACCCGAGAAGTTCTCCCTTGAAACTTATGGCTACATTTTTCGAACAGCGGAGACTTGGCTGCTGAAGTCGTACATGGTCTCAATCGCGGTCACGTTGGTCGGCACATTCTCTAGTGTGCTGGTTACATCGCTCCTCGCCTATGGGCTCGCCAATAAACAAGTGGCCTACCGAAACGCGCTCAGTTTCTTCTGTTACTTCACCATGCTCTTCGGCGGCGGCCTTGTTCCTTGGTACATTGTCTGTGTTAATTTCTACCACTTGAACGATACTTTTTTGGTACTTTTTCTACCCTACTTAGTGAGTGTGTTCTATCTGCTGATTTTGCGAACCTTTTTTTCTAGTATTCCCGATTCCCTGGTGGAATCAGCAAGGATGGACGGCGCTTCCGATCTGTTAATCTATGCACGGATTGTTATGCCGGTTTCACAAACAGCCTTGGTCACAATTGCCTTGTTTTATGGGTTGCAATATTGGAATGATTGGTTTCTTCCCATGATGTTTGCCAGCAATCCCGATCTGTATTCCCTTCAGTATCGGCTTTACACCATTCTATCCAACACCCAGAGCTTAAGCACTGCGATGGCAGGGTCATTATCCAGTATCAGGGTTCCTTCGGAAACCATCAAAATGGCGACAACAGTGCTGACGATTCTTCCGATTTTACTCGTCTATCCCTTTGTTCAGCGCTACTTCGTCCGTGGGATAACCATCGGCGCCGTGAAAGGTTAATTAAATGGCGGAAGTTTTCCGTCAAAAGAAAGTTCTCAGGAGGAACGTTATGCGCAAGGTTCTATTTTTGGGTGCCATGCTCGGCCTTGTGGTCGGGCTTTGGGCACAAACCCCCTACACAATGAATTTGCTGTATCCGGGAGATCCGTCACCGAACATGGCTGCCAATATAGCAGCGGGGCCGTTCAAGGATGCTCTGGAAAAAGATCTCGGCATCAACCTCAAGGTGAGCTATGCCCCTTGGAACAACTACTGGAACAAGATCGACCTGATGCTGGCCTCCGGGGAGAAATTCGATTGGTTCTGGACCGGGGCTGGCTCGGTGCCAGGCCATGTGGCTCGCAAGCAAGCCATCGTTCTCAACGATTTGCTAGCCAAGTACGGACAGGACATTCTCAAGAATATCCCTGCCGACAACATGAAGCAATTCACCTTTGGCGGCAAGATTTATGCCATTCCATCCCAAGCCTCGTCGAGTGCCGAAAAGTTCAACACCATCCTTTCGCGCACCGATATCCTGGATCAAGTGGGTGTCAAGAATATTGAAACCTTCGACCAGTTGCTGGACGCCTGCGCTAAGGTCAAAGCAAAGTTCCCCGAAATGGGAATCTTCGCTGAAGTTCCTTGGGCAGCGATTCTTCGTGAAGCCGCTCCTGGTTGGTACGTGAACTGGGACTTCCCCTACATGATCTGGAACGAAAACGAAAAGACTCCCAAAGTGTATTCCTTCATCGATCAGAAAGAAATCATTATGAAGCTGAACAAGATGACCAACATGTTGTTGGCTAAGGGGTACATTTCCGACGAGGTGTTGGCCAATCCTGCTGGTCATGTCGGTCGGTTCCAATCGGGGAACTACGTTTTCATGAGTGGTGCCGTGTCTCGTCCCATGGAAATGGCTTCTGCTGTTCAGAAGAACGATCCTAAGGCCTACATGCGGGAATTTATGCTCAACCCCAAAACGACTCATTATCGGTTTGGTGCTTCCAATGAGGCTCTCTTGATTCCCTTTACCAACAAGTCACCCGAAAAAGCCATTCAGATGTTGAACTGGATGTACAAGAGCCAGGATAACTATGAAATGGCGTTGTTTGGGGTGAAGGGCAAGGATTTCACGGTCGATGCCAAGGGAATTCTGAATCAGATCAATCCTGACCCCGTGTTCTACGAATGGATGTTCCGCAACAACAACTACATGCGCTATCCAGACAACATGTCGCCCGAGGCCGTTGCCGATTTCAAGACTTGGGACAAGGGTGCCGTCTTGTCGAAGACCTTCGGATTCTCGTTTGATCCTACCGCTGTGAAAGCAGAGTTGGGTCGGCTTGGTACCGTTGCTCCCGCTCAGATTTCGACTGCCATTATGGGATTCGTCGATCTGTCCAAGGGTGACACCTATGCTACCGCCCAGAAGAAGCTGAAAGAGGCCGGTATCGATGCGTTCATTGCTGAGTACAACAAGCAGTTTGCTGCTTGGGCTAAGACCAAGTAGGCTCTGACACTTCACCGGCTGCCGGCATGGGCGGCAGCCGGTTTTTGTCCTGATTACTTTTCAAATGACGTAAAGAATCTCGAAAACCGGGGTCGAATCCTATGCTAACGATCGATGGTCATGCACTGTGCATAACCGCAAGAAATCCGAATGATCAAGAATGTGGCTATGCCCCGGTGCAGACGCATGGTCTCGTTGCTGAGATCAATACACTTTCCAACACCAAAGAAACCAAAAGCCTCGAGCTGGTTCTTAAAAATACCGCCGTCACGGATTTTACAGGGGTGGTACGTGTTGAGTTGTGCGTCCCTGACCCAAACCCACAGTTCTACATGCCGTCCTTCCTGTATAACAAAAATCGAGGCAACGTAGAACCTTACTACAATCGAAAGGGCGGCATTGCTCTGTTTCCACGCCTTTCGCGAGATACGGCGGCAGCTCCGTATTCCGATTCCTGGATGGTAAGGTCGGATCGGCTTTCTCATCCAACCGTAGGCCTCTTGAGCCAAAAGGTCTTGTATGGGCTGAGTGTTGATCCCCTTTCGGAAAAAGGTCCTTTATTCAATGGATTTTGCTGCCAGTGGGGGACCGCAGAGGGTCGAATTGGTTTTACCCTTGGCTATGAAAACGCGCCATGGTTATACGTTGACTTGACAACTCTCAAGAAGAGCAATTTTGGTTGCATAACGGTAAAACCTGGTGAGACGCTCACTGTTCCGTTTACCGTCCATAGGCTTCAAGCCGATGATGAGCGGGCCCTTAACCGGCTCACGAGGCTTGTGTACCAGCAGTTTCATCAACCGCCACGCACCGGCCCCACAGTAGCGCAAGCCGTTGGGGACATCGCGCTGGCGATTTACTCCGATGGCTACGTCGAGGCCAGCAAAACGTATTCGACCCGAGTCTTCCTGAAAGAGGGGACGCCCTATCAAGAGCCTTTGGCATCCATTTCGTGGACCGGTGGAGTCGAAGTGGCGGCACCTGTGCTGTTAGCAGCCGCAAGATTGAAAGACCAGAGAATGCGCCTGCAAGCACTGACTGTGATTCAGAATATTGTGGACCATGCCATGAATCCTTTGTCGAACCTACCGTTTGATGCCTACGATGATCAACGTTGGTACACCGAGGGTTGGTGGGATGGGCACCTCTCACAGGGGGGCCACACCTCCTACCTTGTGGGGCAGGCACTTTCCTATATCTTGATGGGGTATGAGGTTGAGAAAGATTTTTTCAACACCCAGCACCCGGAATGGCTTGTGTTTGTTCAACGATGCCTTGAGCACATTGAAACAACAAAAGATCAGGATGGCGAGGTTCCCTACCTATGGTCGGCACAGACAGGGGAAGGTCTCGAGTACGACTCGTTTGCCGGTTGCTGGTGTGTGGTAGCGGCTATCCAATACGATAGGCTCGTATCTCATGAAAGCTTGATCGCTTCGGCAAAACGAAGCCTGCACCACTACTATGAGAAATTTGTCTGTCGCATGGAGTGTTATGGCACGCCGATTGACACCCTCAAGGCGATTGATTCCGAAGGAATTCTGTCGTTCATCAAGGCGAGCCGGCTGCTTCACGAGAAGACACAAGAGAAAATCTACTTGGAAATGTTGTCGGACGGTCTGGAATACGAGTTCACCTTTAAGTTCTGCTGGAATCCTCCCATCCAATATGAACCCCTCAAACGCATCGGTTGGTCCAGCTGCGGGGGATCTGTCACATCGACCTGCAATCCCCACATTCACCCCATGTCCAGCAGTGTCTGTGATGAAATTCAATATTGCTACAGGCAGACCGGGGATGAGTATTTTGCACAGCGTCTGGCCGATACCGTCCGATGGAGCCTCCAAACCTATTCCGCCTTTGATGGGGAATATGATTTCGGCAAAAAGGGTTGGATGTCGGAGCGTTTCTGTTATTCCGAAGGTCTTTTGATTGAAAACTATGACAATGGTGAACCTTGCAGTACCTGGCGGTGCTTTTTGCCCTGGGGCGCCAGCAATATTCTGCAAGGACTTTGCGGTTCCCTTTGGGATGAGGAGTGATCATTATGGAAAAGAAGTACATTGAATTCCCACGAATGGTGAAGATGCAGGAAAACGCCATTCCTGCGACAGAATTCATAAAGCATTTTCCGTTGCAGGGACGCCGGGTCTATACGGATTTGCGGGCATACGCTGATGACAAAACTGTCCTGAAAAACCCCCACAAGGGATGGTTCTGGCATTACATCGACAACAGCTGCCAGGTGCCAAAATACCGAGCCGATCATGATCCTAATGATCACCTGCAGGATTTTCCAGGGCTCAATCACTTGTACTTGCGTTTTGACTGGGGTGACATCGAGAAAGAGGAAGGCAAGCCTGACTGGTCCTATATCGATCAGATCATGGATAAATGGGGCAAACTCGGTTTTCGCTTCAGCATGCGCATTTGTACGTATGAAGGCAATCCTGCTCTTCCTTTCACAACACCCGAGTATGTGTATAAAGCTGGTGCCAGGGGCTATGCCCTCCCTGACGGGCGTATTGAACCCGATTATGACGACCCCATTTTCTTAGAAAAGCTGGCGGCTTTTATGGAAGCTGCAGGAAAGAAATTCAATGGGCACCCTCTGGTGGAACTCATTGACGTGGGTACCTATGGAACCTGGGGTGAAGGTCATACTTTCCGAGGAACTAACAAGGTTTACTCCGCTGAAGTCCTTCGTAAGCACATTGATCTTCATGTGAAAAACTTTCCGGACACACTTATTTTGCTCAATGATGACCATATCAACCACGGTTGGGACCGGGGTGAGACAGAAAATCTTGAACTTTTAGACTATGCCCGTTCTCTAGGATTGGGTTTACAGGATGATTCTATTTGTGTTCGTGGCTGTTCACTCGAATTTGGGTACGATACCCTGCGCACACCTTGGATGTTTGACCTCTTCTGGGAAAATGCCCCTGTCTTGATCGAGTTTGAGCATTATGACAAGGTCCCACCCGAAATCTTTAAAGGTGGGCTTCCTTTTCTTGATGCCCTCCGGCGAACCCATGCCACTTTTGCAGGGTTCCACGGGTATCCGCGCCCCTGGCTGACCCGAGAGCCCTATCTGACAGAATACTGTGCCAACCGGTTGGGGTACTGGTATTTCGTCAATGGTGTTGAGTCATCGGTGATCAAGACCAATGTCACGAATACCATCTATTTGTGGATTGAAAACCGCGGGTTTGCCCCCAGTTACCATCCGTATTCGCTGCGTGTTGTCCTCAAGGCAGAAGATGGAAGCCAGTATTCTCAAACGGTTAACGCCGGTAACAGAGAATGGAAACCTGGTAGTGAAATTCGTGTGCCAGTCAGTTTTCGGCCGCAAAACCTTCGTCCTGGAAACTATGGTCTCTCGGTCGGACTTTTTGAAGGCGAAAACCCCATTCTGTTGGGAATAGAGCAAAGGCGATTATCGAATGGACTCTACCATCTTTGCAACGTGCCCGTCACAGAATAGATCAAAACGAGGAAATACTCTCATGAAAAACAAGAAGGAATTGCTAACACCGAAACCTCCCATGGGTTGGAATAGCTATGACAGTTTTGGGTGTTGTATCAATGAAAAATACACACTGGAAAGCCTTGAGGTGTTCGCAGAAAAATATATGCCCTTCGGTTATGAGTACTTTGTCATTGACAACGGTTGGTTTGCGGAATATGAAATCAACCCCGCTACTGGCTTTGCTTACGCCAAACCCTCTTACGATGTCAATATCGATGAATATGGGCGGTTCATTCCTTCCCCGTCGCTGTTTCCGAACGGATTGGAACCTATCATCAGAAGAGCCCATGAGTTGGGGATCAAGTTTGGCGTCCATTTGATGCGAGGAATTCCTGCCAAAGCTTTTGAACAGAACACACGTATCAAGGGTACAACGTTCAGAGCCTTTGACATCACAGATCGGCAACATTACTGCAGTTGGTGCCAATATACTCGTGGTGTTGATATGGGACATCCGGCGGGGCAGTTGTTCTACAATTCTGTCTTGGAGTTGTTGGCGGGCTGGGAAATTGATTTCATCAAGGTAGACGACATCACCTATTTTCCCGAGGAAGTGGAAGGATATGCAAAAGCAATCGAGGCTTGCGGACGAGATATTGTCCTAAGCCTGTCGCCCGGCGGTGATACCAATACAAGAAAAATGCACAGCTACTTCAAGGCAAATATGCTTAGGACAACGGAAGATATCTGGGACGATGAAAAGAGCATGGAAAGAGGGTTTAAGGCGTGGAAGACTTACAGTACCTATGCTTCCCAGCAAACAGTTCCGGATGATTTCTGGTTTGACATGGACATGATTCCCTTTGGTAGTGTTTGTGTCTGGAATCCTGCCCCGGTCCATAAAGACCAGAAACAATTGCCCAGTGAGGTCCTGTTCAGCGGGCAAGGATTTGCCCGGCATTGCGCTTTTTCGAAAGAGCAAATGAGAACCTTCATCACACAACGTTCCATGGCGGCATCGCCCCTTTTTGTCGGTGGCGACCTCAGAGATATGGATGAATATTCCTACTCTTTGCTGACCCATCGGGACATGATTGCCTGCAATCAGAATGGTCTTATGGGGGTACTCTTAGGTAACCATGATAACATCGATGTTTGGTATACACCTTCCCGTGAGAACAACAAGAGCGGATGGCTTGGTCTCTTCAATCTTGAGCACGCGGACAACCGTGTCACGAGTCGCATTCTGGACATCGTCGGCAAGCATGTGTCCTTGGATAAACGCGTGAAACTTATCTGGCAAGACAAGGAAACCCGCCTATCGGAACTTGACGGGCTGACCATCAAGGGCAACGATGTGCTTTTCCTTTCCATCCGGTGAAAACCATGATTGTCATCGAAAATGACTGCCTGCGTGCTTCGTTCTTGGCTCGGGGGGCCGAATGGCGGTCCCTGGTGGAAAAGTCCCAGGGGCGCGAATACCTTTGGCAGGCAAACCCTGAGTACTGGAACCTGACGGCGCCGGTTTTATTCCCCCTTGTAGGCGGTTTGAAAGAAGGCAGCTTCGAGTATCGGGGAAAGCGGTACTCCCCTCCTGGTCACGGTTTCGCACGGGATATGCTGTTTCGGGTTACCGAGCAGGAACGTTGCCGGGTTGTCTTTGCTCTCGACTCGGATGCAAAGACCAGAGAAGTCTTCCCCTTTGACTGGACCCTCGAAATTGAATACCAACTGTGTGAGCGTGTCCTGCATACGCGCTACCGAGTGACGAACACAGGCTCGCAGGAGATGCTGTTCAGTCTTGGCGCCCATCCGGGGTTCCAGTTGCCCTTCTTTGGTGAAGGTTCCTTTGAAGACGGCGCCTTGGAGTTCGAGCAGGACGAGCCTTTGGAGCGGTGGATTTTGAAGCGAGGTTTGCTATCGGTTGAAACAAGGTTCGTCCCTCAAGCACAGCGCACGGTGAGGACGTTGCGGCAGCTGTTCGCCGAAGACGCCCTGGTGTTCAAGCACCTCAAGTCAAAGCAGGTCACCCTGCGGCAATCTGCCTCGACCGGGGCGGTGACGATGGACTTCTCCGGCTTTCCCTACCTGGGTATCTGGTCACCTGCCAACGCCCCCTTCCTTTGCTTGGAACCCTGGTGCGGACTGACCGACACGGCCGACACAACGGGGAAGCTCGAGGAGAAAGAGGGCATT
>JAIFMO010000245.1 GCA_020048435.1 Sulfuritalea sp. | reverse complement strand
CCACGGGCTACCACCACCCCATGGACTGCCACCGCCGCCCCACGGGCTACCACCACCCCATGGACTGCCGCCCCAAGGGCTACCACCCCAAGGACTGCCGCCCCAAGGACTACCACCCATCGGACTGCCCATACCCATCGGACTGCCCATACCCATCGGACTACCCATACCCATCGGACTACCCATACCCATCGGACTACCCATACCCATCGGACTACCCATGAATTGGGCTTGGGCAGGTTGAGTCGAAACAAGCAAACTTGATCCAATCAGGATCGACGCGACCACTATGGACTTATTCATTATCGCTCCCACGTTAGGGGTAGGTCGCCAGGCTAACAACCTATCTGACATAAATCCCTACCCAAGACAAAGTTTCACTATCTGAACAGTGTCAGTGACTGGAATAAGCGCCAGGCATCATGCCACCACCCGCTCCAGGCGGAAGTAGAAACCCTCCACCCGGCAGGTATTTCGGCTGAGGCGGAGGAGCTTGCATCTGCGGCGCCTGCATTGGATAAGCTCCACCGTAGGCTGGCCCCGCTCCTCCATAGGGTCCGGGCGCCGCTACCGGGTTCCCGGCGCCAACGTAAGGACTCGCAAGCGGATGATAGGACTCGCCATTAAGGTAACCTCCGCCCCATGGTCCGTTCCACGGTGTGGCCATGCCCGGCACCTGGCCGGCCTGAGCCTGTGCCAATGCACCCAATAAGGCAAGACCTACGAGTTGCCGTCGGATCAATTTGGTGCTTTGCATCGGTTTTCCCTTTATGTCTAGTCCGTATCGCCAGAAAGACAGTGCCTATCGCTGGCAACAATCAGTGACGCGTCAGTGCGCTTTGCGGTGCCTGCTGAGTCATGTTGCTTGGCGCATGGGCCATCTCCGGAGGAGCCATGGCATCGCCGATTTTTTGCATCAGTTCGTCAGCCATGGCGGGATTGACTTGGGCCACGATCGGCAGCAAGGGATGAACCCGCTCGATGTCCTTCTTTTCGAGCAGCAATTTCGAGGCGTCATAATAGGCTTGCGCGGCTTCGGGTAGACGGCCAGTCACGTAATAGACATTGCCGAGTTCGCCACGCGCGTCTGCATTGCCAGCGTTGTTCTTGATGACTTCGTTGTAGATGGTCACTGCGCCATCCACATCGCCTCGGGCAAACGCTTCGCGGGCACTATTCAGTTTGTCATCAGCCGAACTCTTGCCAAAAGGACCCGTCGGAACCTTGGCCACTACCGTTTTGACACCCTCCATCGCCCTGTCGGCAGCGGGCTTAAACCAGTCGGTGTTCTTATAAACCAACACCAGGACGACGACCGTCAGGGCAGTCCATACCACCCAGTTTGCAATCTTGCTGATCATGAATTGTCTCCAGAAATTAGTTAGTTTTACTGAATCTCACGGCCATGCGATCTCCCGAAGCCAATCCCCAAGAGTCCTGTCCGAATCGGGCGAATCGGGGAGCGAAACAGCCTCCCCGGCCGCTCATGCGGTATTTACCACCAACCACCGCGACGCCACGGACTCCAACTGTTGTTGTTACCCCAACCGTTGTTGCCCCAACCGTTATAGCCATTGTTACCCCAGCCACCAAACCGGTCATCAGTCCAGCCATCCATATCAGTATCCATATTGAATCCGAAATGTCCTCGACCGGTACCGCGGCCCGTACCACGACCATAACCATAGCCATAGCCACGACCATAACCGTCACCACTACCGTAGCCATCATTCCAGCCACGATTGCCCCAGCCGCCATAGCCAGGATAGCCACCCCAACTGTTATTGTTGTAGCCAGGACTACCACCCCATCCACCGGGATAGCCGCCCCACTGTGCAGAAGCTACGCCAGGCAAAGCGACAGCGGCGGCTACCACCGACGCCATCACCAAACGTTTTGTCATCAAATTCATGCCAATAGGCTCCTTTTCAGTAATATCGATAACGCTTAATAGCGTTTGTAATAGCCTCTCCTCTTGAAGGGAGATGTGATGCGGGATGCCTCATCCAACCGCGGCGGGAGCATACCTCCCATCAAGTCCGCGGTGGACTTATTCCGGAAAGCTTACCAGCCCCAACCGCGGTTGCCGCCATTCCAGCCGTTGTTACCACCCCAGCCGTTGTTACCACCCCCATAGCCGTCATAGGAGTTGTCGCCATAGCCGCTACCCGAGCCATCCATGTCGCCGCCCATGTTGAAACCGAAGTTGCCACGACCGGAACCACGGCCAGAACCACGACCGGAACCACGGCCAGAGCCATAGCCACGACCGTCGCCATAAGCGCGACCGTCGCCATAACCATAGCCATCGCCGTAACCAGGACCACCATAGCCATAGCCGGGGCCGCCATAGCCATAACCAGGACCGCCATAACCATAGCCGGGGCCGCCACCGTAAGCGGGGCCGCCGTAGCCCGGACCACCCCAGTTTCCGCCCTGATTATTTACATTACCACGCGAAGTCGGCGCGGCCTGTTGCGCCGGTGCCATATTGGCGTTGGGCGACATGTAAGGGCCTGGCGGGGGAAGGGGCGCAGCCGTTGCTACGCCGACGGCACCAAGGCCGAGTACTGCAGCCAAGGAAATGGCTTTCATCTTGAAAGGGATATGCATTGAGTGCTCCTCCATTGGTTAGTACTACTTACAACGAAAAACAGTTGCCATGATTTGCAGAACCGGATGATAGCGCTGCATCAAGGCTCACTGATTCAATTCATTTGATCATCATTTACCAAAGCGGTGCCGACGGGCCACCGTCGCCAGCGCGGTTGCGCCACCAGTCCCAACCCTGCGCGTTGGTCCACGAAGACATGGGCGTACTCCAGGGCACATACATGCCTTGGGTGCGTAAGCCCCAAACAAAGAATGGGTCGCTGGCGGCATTCACCTGTCCGTAACTCCAGCGCACCTGACGGGCGTCGGGCAAACCGTTGCCGCCGTTAGGCAACATTCGCATCGCGTTGCCGCCCGCAGGATAGCCGGCGCCACCATTGACAGGATAAGCCGACGCATAACCGTTCATGCCTGGCGCTGCGGCAAAAACGCCATTGCCATTCGCCGTGTAAGGTACCGACCGGCGGGCCGCTAGCTCGGGATAGGTAGCCGCCGACGCCACCGAGGACGCCAACAAAACACCCCAAGCAAGGCTCATGACCCAGGACAGGCTTTTCGCTCTCGTCGTTCGCACGGATGATCTCCTCTTACAACTCGTTAATTCACTGATCGAGCATCTTGATGCGGATGCCACGAAGTTTTCTTTTACCGACAGGTGCAACCTCGGCTGCAACCTCGCTTTTTTCTGTCATTGCCGTCATTTCTTCCACTGTAACCACGGCGGGCGGTGCAATCTCGGGTAGCCTTGGCTCAACTGGCTCGACCGGCGCTTTGGCCTTGACCCGCGCCGAACGGGCGAGGGGCGCGGCGATTTCCGTGCTCTTGGCTACTATCTTTCCGGGTTTTATCTCGGGCTTGTCTATCGACTGCTCGATATCAACTGACGGAGCAAGCCGTTTTTCCAGCCGTGGCGGCTTGCCGCTGACCGGGGCGGCCGCGCTATTTTGCCCAACGGTTTCGACCGCATCCACCCGCTTCTGCAAGCGCGGAGGCTTACCGGCAACTTCAGCTTGCGCTGTCGGTTCGGTATACGCCGTCACGGTGGCGCCTACCGGATCGGCATCGCTCTTCTTCTGCAGACGAACCGGCCGGCCACCTACCGAAGAAGGTGGGGCGCCGGCAGCAGCCATGCCAGCAACTGGGGCTACCCCCGTTGCGGAGTCATCTTTTCTCGCCAGACGCGCCGGCCGGCCGCTGGGAGCGCCATCCGCAGCAGCGGCACCGGAGGCACTACCACCCGAAGGTCCGGAACCGGAAGGCGACGGGGTAGCCGTTTGCGGACACGCGTCCCCACTATCCTTGCAGCGGAACGCCTTATGCGCGGAAAAACATCCAAGCGGAATAACAACCAGGGTCAGGAACGTCGCAACGATAGAACCAAACAATAACGAGACCGCCATGCCCTGGAATATCGGGTCGGTAAGAAGTACGGTTGAGCCGATTACCAGCGCCAGCGCGGTGATCACGATGGGACGCAAACGGACTTCAGCAGCCAGCACCACCGCATCACGCACCGACATCCCATCCGTCTCCACCTTGCCCTTGGCAAAGTCCACCAACAATATGGAGTTGCGAACAATGATACCGGCAAGCGCAATGAAGCCGATCATGGACGTAGCGGTGAAATCGGCGCCGAGCATCCAGTGACCAGGAATAATGCCAATCAGCGTCAAGGGGATAGGCGCCATGACAACCGCAGGCAGCACGAAATTGCGGAATTCCGCCACGACCAGCATGTAGATCAATACCAGGGCAGCGCCGAACGCAAGACCCATGTCACGGAAGGTAACGAAGGTGACTTCCCACTCGCCATCCCACTTGATGCCGTAGGCATCCAGATCTTTTGGCTTGCCGAAATAGGTGCCGCGGATGGAACCACCTTCGGGTGTACGATAGTCGGCAAGGCGGGCATCCACATTGATCATGCCATAAAGGGGCGCTCCCAGCGGGCCTATAACGTCGGCCGTGACATATTCCACCGCGCGCAAATCCTTGTGGAAAATTGGCGCCCCCACCTCGCGCTGGGAAAAACGACCCAGTTCCCCGAGCGGAATGGTCACTCCGGCAGAAGTGCGCACCGGCAAGGCCAGCAGGTTGCCTGGATGGGCGCGGACGGGAAGGGGTAATTGCAGAACGATCGTGGTTTGTTCCAGTTCATGCACCAGTTTGACCGGACCGACGGCGAAACCGCCCATCGCCATGGTCACCTCGCGATTGATATCCTCAACACTAATACCGTGCATCGCGGCATGCATTCGATCGACTTCAAAGGCGATTTCTTTATAAGGACGCACCATGAAGGTATTGATGTCGGCCAGATCCGGCGTGTCCTTCATCACACGCATCAGGTCGGTAGCCAACTGCCGACGAGTTTCTGCCGTCGGACCATAAACCTCGGCCACCATGGAAGCTAGCACGGGCGGCCCGGGTGGCGTTTCCGCCACCGTCAGCCGTGCGCCTGCGCTCGCAGCAATGGGAGTAAGAATTTCCCGTATCTGCAGGGCGACTTCGTGGCTGGGGCGCTTGCGCTCGTGCTTCGGCAGCAACTGGATCGCGATGTCTGCCTGCCACGGTTCGGCACGCAGGAAGTAGTGGCGAACCAGTCCGTTGAAGTTGAAGGGTGAGGCGGCGCCGACGTAGGTCTGATACGCGCTCACTTCGGAAATGGTGTTCAGGGGTTCCACCAAGCGCTGAGCCAGGTTGGACGTAACGAACAGGTCGGTACCCTCAGGCATGTCGATGACAATATTGAGCTCGGATTTATTGTCCATCGGCAGCATCTTGAAAGCCACCGCGCCGAAATAGAACATAGAAACGGCTGCCAGCATGGCGATAATGATGGCCAGAAGCGTCAACATGCCAAGGAACCGGTTGTTCATGATCGGCGTGATCAACTTCTTGTACACCTTGCCAATCCGGAGGCTCTGGGCGTGCTCCCGTTTGGCGGCCAGATCAAGTTGACGCATGTTGGGCTTGATGAGTGTCGACAGCCAAGGCACAAAAATAAAGGCTGCGAACAGGGAGAAGATCATTGCCGCCGATGCCAATACCGGAATCGGCAGCATGAACGGCCCCATCATGTCGCTGACGAAAGCCATGGGCAGAAGTGCAGCCACCACGGTAAAGGTGGCCAGAATAGTCGGGTTGCCTACCTCGTCGACCGCCTCGATGGTCAGATCGAGATCGGTGCTCTTTTTCTGTAACCAACGCCGGTAAATGTTTTCGACGACAACGATGGCATCGTCCACCAAGATACCGATGGCGAACACCAGGGCAAACATGCTGACCCGGTTGATTGTGAAGCCCATGACATAGGCCACGGCCAGCGTCATCAGCAGCACAACGGGAATCGTGATGACAACGATTAGCGCTGTTTCCTTGCCCATGCTCAGCAGCATCAACAGCGTCACGATCACCGTGACGATGAACAGTTTAAAGATCAGGCCGGATACCTTTTCGTCAGCCGACTCGCCATAGTTGCGGGTGACATCGACGCGAACACTGTCGGGAATCAGCGTACCCTTGAGCGACTCGACCTCTTCCAGCACGCTACGCGCGACATCGACGCCATTGCTGCCACGTTTCTTGGCGACGGCCACGGTAACGGCGGGGTGAGTGTCGAACGAATCCACCCCGGTTCGCAAGCTCTGCATGACAATAGTCTTAGTCTCACGCTCGCCCTGACTGATGGTTGCCAGATCGCGCAACATGACCGGACGATTATCGCGCACCGTGACAAGCAGATCGCCCACCTGGCGGGCATCGTGCAGGAATTCACCGGAATAGACCGTGAATGCCTTGTTGCCGTCGACGAAATCTCCCGCCTGGGTGCGCTGGTTGGCAGTACTGATGGCGCGCGCAACCTGGGAAAGGGTTACGCTGTGAGAGGTTAGACGCGCCGGATCGACCTCCACCCGCACCTGTTCTGGACTTCCTCCCACGACAAAACTCTGCCCGGTGTTTGGCAGAGATTTAACCTTTTGCTGAACGTCGAGCGCTAACTTGCGCAGTGCGACGATGTCAACCAGTTTCGACGACAGGGTAAGCGTAACAACCGATACATCGTCAATGCCCTTGGGTTTTACCAACGGCTCGGTAACCCCCTTGGGAATCGCATCCATGTGCGAATACAACTTATCGTAAAGCTTGACAAGCGACGGTTCCATCTGCTGGCCGACGTCAAAACGCACCGTCACCATCGAGCGCCCGTCCTGCGACATTGAATAGACGTGCTTAACGCCGCCTATTTCACTCATTAACCGCTCAAGAGGCTCGGATACTAGGTTTTTTACCTGTTCAGCGGATGCGCCAGGGTAGGCAACGAAAATATCCACCATGGGCACGGATATTTGCGGGTCCTCCTCTCGGGGCGTAATGATCATCCCCATCAAACCGATGATGAAACTCGCGATCAACAGCAATGGAGTCAGCGGCGACTGTACAAACTTCCTTGCCAGTCCCCCGGCGAAGCCGAGATGAGTCTGAACTTTTCCTCCCTCGTGCCCGGCGGCCTGATCGTGCCCCGTCGCAGCTTCTTGTTTATTGCCTTCGGCCATGCCGTCTTCCCCTCGTATCCCTAGCCTGATCAGCGTGTCATTGCGAACGATCGCTGTTGATCGAATCGCCAGAACGCATGTTCTGGGATGGCGAAGTCACCACTTTTTCACCAGTCTTCAGGCCGGACAACACGACGACCCGATCCCCCAACTTGTCGCCGAGACGGACAACGCGCAATTCGGTCTTGCCTTCGCGACCAATGGAAAAGACCGACGGCAAACTGCCGCGATACACCACGGACGAAACGGGAATGACCGGAGCACTGACCGCCTGCCCGGCGACAGGTGATTCAGCCAGCATCGCGGAGGCATACATGCCTGGCGCGGCGGGTGCATCTGGCGGCAGCAATATCTTTACGGTAACGGTATGTTGGGCTGGATTAGCACCAGGAAATATCTGGTCAACCTGACCATCCACGGTGGCGTTACCGTCAATCACGATGGGAACGATCTCGCCTACGCGCAACTCAAGGACCAACCGTGCCGGCACCTCCAGCTTGAGATGCAATCGACTGGTCTGCGCAATATCCGCCAGAGCCTGTCCTGGCTGGACAACATCGCCAACGTTGACATGCTTGGCAAGGATGACTGCCTGGAATGGCGCGATACTGCGGTGATCGCGCATCTGCGATTCGATAGTATCGATCTTGGATTGCGATGCCACCACGGTCGCCTGCTGCCGTTCATATTCGCTACGCGCCTGGCTACGCTTGGGGTAGGAGCGCTGCTCGTCCGACTGCGTCTGCATCGCAGGGCCGCCAAACATGGGCATCATGGTCTGCATTGCGTTGTAGAAAGGCACGGTGGTGCGGTCATAGGCGTCATACGCCGGCCCGCCCATGGGCGACGTTACGGGGCCATGCAGCTTGTTGTAGAGTTGGACTTGAGCGTTTTGTATGCCGGACATCTCGCCAGACAAATGTGCCCAGGCCGCACGGTAATCTGAAATCAAACGCTCTTCGTCGAGACCGATGACAATCTGTCCCGCCATGACCGGCACGCCTTCACGGCCCGCCAGGTAAGCTACGCGACCACCGGTTTGCGCCGTGAGATGGATAACCTGAAGTGG
>JAIFMO010000193.1 GCA_020048435.1 Sulfuritalea sp. | reverse complement strand
CGGGGACGGGCAGTAGCGCATTCGCCGGCGCAGTGGCGCGATCATCCCGCAAGTCCGGACAGCGTGCCCAAAACGCATGCGCGGCCGAACTGGCCGGCTTGAGATGCGCAAGGTCGGTCTGGCGGATCAACACCGACGAGGTTTCAAGGTGAATGCGCTCGTGCTCGATTCCCATCAGGATCGCCCACGCCGGGTCGGTCCAGCCCACCGGCAGGGTGATGGGAATGCGCGCAATGGCATCGAGCACCACTTGCCGCGCCCGGGCGCGATAGTCGCGCACTTCCTGCACAGCCGGCCAGTCATAGTGTGCGGCGCCGAGGTCGTCCCAGCTCATCTCGTCGACACCAATGGCGAACATCGACTCGAAATGCGGATTGAGGCGGATATCGATGACACCAGCGGCATTCAACTTGTTGATGTAAAAGGTGCCGGTGTGGCCGAAGTAGAAGATATGCGGATGCCGCAATGGCTCGGGCTGGACATAAAAGGTGTCGTCAGCGGCAAAGCTGTCGAACAGATGCTCGAACAGCGTGAAGGTCTTCTCGAAATACGCGGCAAGCCGGGTACGAAACTCTTCCGGGCTGCCAGCGTCAAGCAGCAGGTTACGGCTATGAAAGTCAGCGAGTGTCATGACAATGAGGAAATGATTTCCTTACCTGTTCTGGTTTGACTCGAACACAAAAAAGTCGGCGGTAGCGGCACGGCAATCAGGTACCGGAGGCGCCCATGGCACGGGCGCCACCCGCCTGATTCGGGTAGCGGACGTGATCCACCAGCTCCTCTACTTCCCTGCCGGGTGCCGGCGAGAGCAGCGAGCCGATGATCACGCCGATGAAACCGACCGGAATGCCGAAGATGCCGGCCGAAATCGGGTTGATGTCCCACCACTTCGGCGCGTTGATGCCGAATAGCGGGTAGGTGACGACCATGTAGTAGATGCAGACCAGCAGACCGGCCGCCATGCCAAGAATAGCGCCGAGTTGGTTGGCCCGTTTCCAGAAGATGCCGAGCACCAGGGCCGGGAAGAAGGCCGAGGCCGCCAGCGAAAAGGCGGCGCCCACCAGCGCCAGGATGTCGCCCGGTTTCAGGCTGGTGACATACGCGGCCAGCAGGGCCACCACCAACAGCAGAGCCTTGGACACCACCAGTCGGCGGGTCGTCGGCGCGGCCGGGTCGATCATCTTGTAGTAGACATCGTGGGACAGCGCGTTGGCGATGGTCAGCAACAAACCGTCGGCGGTGGATAGCGCTGCCGCCAGGCCGCCCGCCGCGACCAGACCGGAAATTACATAGGGTAGCCCGGCGATTTCCGGCGTGGCCAGCACGATCAGATCGCCGCCGATGACGATTTCGGCCAGTTGCACGATGCCATCCTTGTTGATGTCGGCGATGTTCATCAGCGTCTTGTCCACCGCTGCCCAGTTGCTGACCCAAGCCGGCAGATCGGTGAAACTGGAGCCGACCAGATGACTATACACCTCGAATTTGACCAGGATGGCCAGGGCCGGAGCAGTGAAGTAGAGCAGGAAAATGAAGAACAGCGACCAGGTCACGGAGGTGCGCGCCTCCTTCACCGATGGCGTGGTGTAGTAACGCATCAGGATGTGCGGCAGCGCGGCGGTGCCCACCATCAGGCACAGGATCAGCGCGAGAAAGTTCTTCTTGGCGATGCCGCGCGCCTTATCCACCTCTTCCGGGGTGTTGCCGCTGACGGGGAAAGGCTCGGCATGGGCCTTGACCGGACCGGCGCGCGCCGTGGCGGCTTCCCTGTCATTGATCCAGGCTGCACGGGCGACGGCGGGGTCAATCGGGAAGTGCCTGACAGCTCTCTCGGCGGCATCGATGGCCCTGACATCCGCGCTAGCGACCTTCAGTTCGCTCACCCGGGCCTGGAGCTTTTTCTTCTCGTCGACCAGATAGGCGGCGCCACCGGCATCGAGACCCTTGAGCCGGTCTTCAGCGGCGGTGGCGCGCTCGTGAAAGATTGCGCGCACCGACTCTTCGGCGGCGCCCTTCGGCGTGGTCTTGTCGTTGAATTCCTTCTCCAGCGCGCTTACCTTGGGCAGGGCCGTGGTGTAGGCGGATATCTGCGGAACCGGGTTGCCGGTGTGTTTCACCGACAACCATACCACCGGGATCATGTAAGCAAAAATCAGGATGATGTACTGCGCCACCTGCGTCCACGTCACCGCTTTCATGCCGCCCAGGAACGAGCATACAAGGATGCCGGCGAGACCCACGAAAACGCCGACACCGAACTCCAGCCCGGTAAAACGGGCGGTGATGATGCCGACGCCGTAGATTTGCGCGATCACATAGGTAAAGGAACAGAGCACGGCGGCGAAGACGCCGATGGTTCGCGGAATGTTGCCGCCATAGCGCGCGCCAAGGAAGTCCGGGATGGTGAACTGGCCGAACTTGCGCAGATAGGGCGCGAGGAACAGCGCGACGAGGCAATAGCCGCCGGTCCAGCCCATGACGAAGGCGAGGCCGTCGTAGCCGGACAGATACAGCGTGCCGGCCAGGCCGATAAAGGAGGCGGCCGACATCCAGTCGGCACCGGCCGCCATGCCGTTGAACAACGCCGGCACGCGGCGGCCGGCGACGTAATATTCCGCCACGTCCGCCGTTTTCGACATGAAACCGATGCCGGCATAGAGCAGGATGGTGGCGAAGAAAAACAGGTAGCCCAGCGCCTTGTTCGACACGCCGAGCTGTTCGAGAACGCCGGCCACAACCACAAAAGCGATGAAGCCGCCGGTGTAGAAGCTGTAATACTTCTTCAGACTGGTGGCAAATTGCGCCTGGATCGGGCCGGCCATTATTCGCCCTCCCCTTCATGGGCGCCAAAGTCCTCGTCCATTTTGTTCATGTAATGGGCGTAAAACCAGATGATCGCCACGTAAATGATCAGCGCACCCTGCGCGCCCATGTAGAAACCGAGCGGACCGATGAAGGTAATCTCGTTGAGCTCGCGCGCAAACCAGCCGGCAACGAAGGTAACGACAAACCAGACGGTCAACAGGAGCGCGGTTAGCCAGAGGTTACGATTCCAGTAAGCCCCGCGCTTTCGCGCCAGGTTCTGTTGCGCCAGCTGGTTCTGCTTCAATTCCATGAAAGGATCAGCCTTTCTGACGAAGGTCGTAGGGCATGACGTCTGAACCCTTGCGTGGAAAAACCACGCGGACGCGGGTGCCGCGCCCGCCGGCGCCCTCGTCCAGTTCGACAGTGGCACTGTGCAATTCGGCGATTTCCTGCACGATGGGCAGGCCGAGGCCGCTGCCGTCGGTATCCGAGCCCAGCACGCGATAAAAACGTTCGAACACCCGCTCACGTTCGGTGGCGGGAATGCCGCTGCCGTTATCCTCGACTTCCATGGTGGCAAAATCGCCGCCACGGATACGTACGGTGACCTGGCCACCCGGAGGCGTGTATTTGATGGCGTTGTCGAGCAGGTTGTTGAGCATTTCGCGCAGCAGCAGGGGCACGCCATCGATGGGCAGGGGGCTGTCGCCACCCTCGAAACCCAGGTCGATATTCTTGGCCAGCGCGCGCTCGACCCAGCCTTCGGTGATGGCAAGCGCCTGCGCTTCAAGATCGCACTGCTCCACCTTGTGCGCCTTTTCGTGACTGGCCTCGGCGCGAGCCAGCGCCAGTAACTGGCGAATCAGGTGGGCTGCGCGGTCGGTGCTGGCGGCGATGCGTTCCAGATCGGCGCGCATCAATACCGGATCGGTTTCCTGCAAAGCCAGTTCGGCTTGCATCTTGAGCCCGGTCAGCGGCGTGCGCATCTGATGGGCGGCGTCGGCAATGAAACGCTGCTGCGCTTCCAGGTTTTCTTCCAGCCGCTTCATCATCTCGTTGAACACCACCACCACCGGCCTAATCTCGTCGGGCACGCCGCGAATCGGGATGGGCGATAGATCGGACAGGCGCCGCTCGCGGATGCGCTCGCGCAGGCGTTCAAGCGGTTGCAACCCCCGGGAAAGGCCGAGATAGACCAGGATGACCGCCAACGGAATGATGGCGAACTGCGGCAACAGCACGCCGGAAATGATGCGCGACGCCAGCGCCTCGCGCTGCTTGCGCGTTTCGGCCACCTGCACCAGCAGCGGCCGGTTGTCGGCATGCCTATCCGCATGCGTTTCTGTGAGAGTGTCCACTCGCCCCGGCACCAACTGGTAGGCGATGCGCACCCGCTCGCCCAGTACCAGGTCGTCGCGCAGTCGCACCTCGCCCGGCACACGCGGATCGCCCGCGGGCAGGTCTGGAATTTCCGCGTCGCCGGCCAGCAACTCGCCGCCGGCAAGCCTCACCTGGCGATATTGCCGCTCGTCGTCGGCGTCGGTCAGGTGTGCCCGGGCCGCCGGCGGCAGCGTCACCGTGACGCCTTCGGACGTGATCTTGATGCGACTGACGATGGTGCTAACGCTGTCGGCTATCACCTGATCGTAAGGCTGGTTGGCGATATCGTTGGCGATGTGATGGGTGGCCGCGATGGAAATGGGCCAGACAAGCAGCAAGGGCGCCAGCATCCAGTCGAGGATCTCCCCGAAGAGAGAGTTGAATTCCGCCGGATTCGGATCGCTGAAGATCGAGGCGCGCCGGGGTTCCTCTGGTCGGAGCCCCTCAGCCGCTTTTTTCAACGCGGTCTCCGCCCGGTTTTTCCAGGCAGTAACCAAGGCCACGCAGGGTTACGATCCTGACGCCGCCGGCTTCCAGTTTCTTGCGCAGACGATGGACATAGACTTCGATGGCGTTGGTGCTGACGCCTTCATCCCAGCCGCACATATGCTCGACCAGCTGATCCTTGCTGACCAGCCGCCCAACCCGCAGCAGCAACACTTCAAGCAGGCAAAGTTCCCGCGCCGACAGATCGACCACCTGCCCGGCAAGTCGCGCAATGCGGTCGGACTGATCGTAAATCAGCGGACCGACTTCGATGCGGGTAGGCTGGCCGGTGCCGCGGCGGGTCAGCGCGCGCACGCGGGCTTCGAGTTCGGGCAGGGCGAAGGGCTTGGTCAGATAGTCGTCAGCGCCGGCGTCGAGTCCGCGCACCCGATCCTCGATGCCGTCCTGGGCGGTGAGGATCAGCACCGGCAGGGCGTTTTTGCGCGAGCGCAGGCGTTTCAGCACCTCGATACCCGGCAACCGGGGCAGGCCAAGGTCGAGAATCAGCAGGTCGAACTGCTGCGCCAACAGCGCCGCGTCGGCATCGGCGCCGTTGGCGACGTGATCGACCGCATAACCTGCTTTCTTCAGCGAACGAATCAGGCCATCGGCGATGATGCGGTCGTCTTCGGCCAGAAGAACCCTCATTGAACTGCCTTTCCTCGCTATTCGGACGACTTTCGCCGTTTTCTCCGCGAAAAGTCTAGCACGGCCAGTGGGGACGCTTGAGCCAACGTGCTCGCGCTGCGCGTGCTTTTCCCTGTCGTGCCGGGCCTACAGTTGGTAATTCAGCTTGAGCTTCTGCTGTAATTGGCGGGCCTGGCGGAATGTTTCCTTGAGAATGCGCCGATCGAGCTGGTTCAGTTCGCCCGGTACGACGCGATTGTCGCCCGGCCGCCCCCGGCTGCTTTCCATGTGCTGATGGCGCAGGCGCAGCAACTGGATGAAATTGAACGCATCGATGAGCGCCTCGCCTTCGCTGCCAATGCCCCTCGGCAATTGCGCCGCCAGCCGCAGACGCCTGGCCGTGCTGGCCGCGTGAATGCCATGGGCCAGCGCAAAGACCCGCGCCGCATCGACAAACAGGCGCGATCCGAATTTCTTGAGATCGATGAACGCCGGCCCACCCGCTTCCGATTCGGTGACGAAATCGCGGATGATGCCCAGCGGCGGCTCGACCTGCAAGGCGTTGGCGGCCAGCATGCGCTGAAAGGCGCTGTTGGCCCGGCTCAGTCTGAAAAGGTGCTGATACATCAGGTCAGCCATGCGCGCCGGACCATACAACGTGCGGAAATCAAAGAAAATAGTGGCATTGAGCAGCGCGGTGGGTTCTGGTGTATCGATCCAGCTCGAGAATTTCTGCCGCCATTCATCCAGCGTCAGGCACCACTCGGGGTTGCTGGCCATGATGTTGCCCTTGCATAGCGGAAAACCGCAAGCGTCGAGGTCGGCATTAACCTCGCTGGCGAAAGCCAGCAGGGTTTGCCGCAAGGCTTCGCGGTCAGCGCCGGCGGGGCAGTCGAAAACGATTCCATTATCCTGATCGGTGCTCAGCGTCTGCTCTTCGCGTCCCTCGGAGCCAAAAGCCAGCCACGCCCATTCGCTGGTCGGCAAGTCGTGTCGCTGCAGGTTGAGTTCGATCAGGCGGCAGGTGATGGCGTCATTCAGCGCGGAGATGAACTGGGTCAATTGCTCTGCGCCGACGCCCTGCGCCAGCATGTTGAATGCGAACTGATGCACATCCGCCGCCGCCTTCTTGAGGGTATCCCGGTCGGTCGCGGTGGCCACTTCCTGTCGAATCTGCCGCAGGCCGACCCGTTGCAGCGCAAACAGATCGCGTTCGGAGACAACACCGGTCAGCACGCCGACATGATTCACCACCAGCACATGGCGAATGCCGCGCATCGCCATGGCCAGCACGGCCTCGCAGGCGCGCGCCGATTCGGACAGCGTAAACGGCGCCGGCGACATGACGCTCTCGACCGGTTGATCGAGCGAAATGCCCGGCAGCACTACGCGATCCAGCAGATCGGACTGGGTAAAAATGCCCGTCGGCACGCCGCCCGCATCAATCACCACCACCGAACCGACGCGCATTTCCGCCATGCGCTCGAAAGCCTCGCGCAACGGAGTCGTCGCCGGCACGGCGAAGGGCGCGCGCTTCGCCAATTGACCCAGATCCATGTTGAGCGACTGCTCTTCGGTGGCCTGCTGCGCCATGCGCACCTGCATCTGGGCATGCGACTGGTTCAGCAGGCTCGACAGGTAGCCGTTGCAGAACTGGCCGAATACCGTGCTGCGCGCCAGCAATTCATGAAAGTCGGCGCTGACGAGACGGTAGCATTCGATCGCGCCACGGGCGGCAAAGGTATAAACGGGCGGCCGCCGCCCCGTCAGCGCCCCGATGGGAAAGCATTCGCCCGCTTCGAGCAGCATGACTTCCTGAGTGCCCGCGGCTGATTCACCTTCAGTCACCATCACTTCGCCGCGCACGACAATGTGGCAGGCATCGGGCACGCCCAGGTCGGGCGCTGCCACGACAGTCGCGGCAGGCAGGCCAATCCGGGTGAGGCGATCAATCAGGAAACGCAGATCGTCAGGTGAAAGGCGATCAAAGGGCGCGTGATGGCGCAAAAAATCTTCGGCATCTTCGTGCTTGAAAGTGCCGATGGCGTTGGGGGCAGTCATGTCGATACGCGGGTTGGCTCGAGGAGCACGCATTGTACTGTGGCGCTGCGGTGCACCATTGCGTTTGGGCCGCTTGCCGTGCCGCTAGCGCCGACTTTTTGGGCGGTATCGGAGGCGTCGAATCGGAGGCATTGCATCGGTTGCGCCCATAAACGCAAAAAGCCCGCCGGGAACCCCCGACGGGCTTTTCTGAATCAAAACCGACTTACTTGGCCGCGGGGGCTTCAGTCTTGGCGGCTTCCTTGTCAGCCTTCGGAGCCTTGGCGGCCTTGGGGGCCTTCTTCTCGGCCTTGGCTTCCGGCTTCACTTCGGCCTTGACTTCGGGCTTCACTTCGGCCTTGACTTCGGCTTTGGCATCGGCCTTGGCGGCGGGCTTGACTTCAGCTTTGGCTTCGGCTTTGGCGGCGGGCTTCGCTTCAGCCTTGACTTCGGCTTTGGCTTCGGTCTTGGCGGCGGGCTTCATTTCGGGAGCAGCCGGCTTCGGCGCATCGGCGGCAAAAGCGGAAACGGCGAACAGGGTGGCGATCAGCGAGGAGAGAATCTTGGACATTAGGTGCTTCCTTCTAAGTTGGTCAGCGCACATGCGCGTGTTTCGATTAACGACGAGCCCTGCCAGCCGATGACCGCGAGGTTGTAACAATTTGTAACTAGCTGAAGCACATGCGGGCCAGCCCGGAAATCAATAGTGCAGGTATCGGCCTCTTTGGCGGTGGCTTCCAGCTTCTCGGCTTCCGCCCTGATTTCCTATTTTTCCTTCTTGTAACGTTCGACCGCCATGTACGTGAAATCCGTGACCTGATATGCGGTTTTATCCTTGCGTGGGCAGAAATGAAAACGCACCCAGCATCGTGAAGCTGGCTACACAGTAATTGACTGAGCGGGAAAAGCACAATGAAATAGATC
>JAIFMO010000144.1 GCA_020048435.1 Sulfuritalea sp. | reverse complement strand
TCTACCCAATCAAAAGTGCGTATATCGACATCGACGCCGAGGAAGCATTGCCGCAAACTCGGATAGTGAAAAGTAGAACCGTTGACATTTCAGAAATACGTAACTAATATTATCGACATGATAAAAAATTATCGCCGTGCAATTCCTGCTCGCTGGCGTGCCATGTCCAAGGTTTTTACTGCGCTGGGTGACGAGCATCGGCAGCGCATTCTGCTGCTGTTCGAACCCGGCGAGCGCCTCAATGTCGGGCAGATCGCCGATGCTTCCACACTCTCTCGCTCCACTGTGTCGCACCATCTCAAGGTTCTACGTGAGGCCGGCGTTCTCCAGTCCGAAAAGATTGGCAAGGAAGTTTGGTTCTGGATCGACAGAAATCTGCTGCTCTCCGTTTTCGGTAACGTGATCGACTACGTCAAAGAGACAACATAACTCCACTAGTTACATATCGATATATTTAGTTTTATGATTACGATTAAATTCAGGCGTCACCATTTCGGAAGGGAAATCTGATGCGCTCCGTGTTCCGCTTCTTCTTGCGTGGCCTGGCCACCCTGCTGTTTGGTGTCCGTACCAAGGGCAACCTCGACGCCTTCAAGGCCCCGCGCCTACTCATCATCGCCAACCACGAATCCTTCCTTGACGGCCTGCTCCTGGGTCTTTTCCTGCCCATTGATCCGGTCTTCGTCGTCCATACAGGTATCGCGCGCTCGTGGTACTTCCGCCTGATTCTGTCCCAAGTCGATTATCTGGCGGTCGATCCGACCAGCCCGATGGCGATGAAACAGGTGATCCGCCTGCTCGAATCTGGTCGTCCCGTCATGATTTTCCCCGAAGGCCGCATCACGGTGACCGGCAGCCTGATGAAGGTTTACGAAGGACCGGCCTTCGTTGCCGCCAAGACCGGCGCCACCCTCGTACCCGTCCGCCTCGATGGCACGGCGCGATCCTATTTCGCCCGAGTCTCGGGCAAGTCGCCGCGCCGGTTGTTTCCCAGGATCACCATTACCATCCTGCCACCAACCCGACTCGACATGCCGCAGGCGCCTACCTCCAAATTGCGCCGGCGACGCTCTGGCGAGGCCATGCGGCGTTTGATGCAGGACATGCTATTTACCTCGCGGCCGCAGCAGACCCTTTACTCCGCCCTGTGCGACGCCACGGAAATTTACGGCCGGGGGCATCGTCTGGTCGAAGATCTCAAGCAGATCGAGTACAGCTACCAGGATCTGCTCAAGATGGCGCTGATGCTTACTCGCCTTGTCGTGCGCGCCGCACCAGAAGTGGCGCCTGGCGAACGCATCGGCCTGCTGCTGCCCAATCTTGCGCCTACGCTGGGGCTGATCTTTGGCCTCTCCGCTCGCCGTCGCGTGCCAGCCATGCTCAACTACACCGCTGGCACCGAGGGCATGCAGGCCGCCTGCACCGCCGCCACGGTAAAGGTCATCCTCACTTCACGCGTGTTCGTCGAACAGGCCAAGCTGACCGACAAGCTTGCCGCCCTGTCGGACATTCGCCTGATCTACCTGGAAGACCTGCGCGAGGCCATCACGCTGGGCGACAAACTGTGGCTGATGGCCTACGCTCTCTGGTTCCCCCGCGCTTTCGAAGACAAGGTATCACCTGAAGAAGCCGCCGTGGTGCTGTTCACGTCAGGCTCGGAAGGCAAGCCCAAGGGCGTGGTACTGCCCCACCGCGCCCTGCTGGCCAACATCGCCCAAATCCGTTCCGTCATCGACTTCTCGCCCGACGACAAGGTTCTCAACGCCCTGCCGATTTTCCATTCCTTCGGTCTCACGGCCGGCGCATTGCTGCCGGTGCTGAACGGCGCCGGCCTTTTTCTCTACCCATCGCCCCTGCACTACCGCGTGATTCCTGAACTGGCCTACGACCGTGCCTGCACGGTACTGTTCGGCACCAGCACCTTTCTCGCCAACTATGGCAAGTTCGCGCACCCCTACGATTTCTTCCGCCTGCGCTATGTTATCGCCGGCGCCGAAAAGCTGGCCGAACCAGTGCGCACCTTGTGGTTCGAAAAGTTCGGTCAGCGTATCTTCGAAGGTTATGGCGCCACCGAAACTGCGCCGGTACTCGCTGTCAATACGCCCATGGCCTACCGCAGCGGCACCGTCGGCCAGTTCCTGCCGGGCATTGAACCGCGGCTGGTGCCCGTTCCCGGCATCGATCGAGGCGGCCTGTTGCATGTGCGCGGCCCAAACGTAATGGCGGGCTATCTCAAATTCGACGCACCGGGCGTGTTGCAGACTCCGCAGTCGAGTGAAGGCGATGGCTGGTATGAAACCGGCGACATTGTCGACGTCGATGAGGATGGATTCGTCCGCATCGTCGGCAGAGTGAAACGCTTCGCCAAGGTGGCCGGCGAAATGGTCAGCCTCGAATCGGTTGAAAAACTCGCGGCAGCAACCTCACCCGACAAGCCCCATGCCGCATCGAGCCAGGCCGACGCAGCAAAGGGCGAGGCCCTCGTGCTGTTTTCCACCGACGCGGCGTTGGTGCGAGAGATGCTCCAGGTCAAAGCGCGGGAACTGGGCTATCCCGAGATCGCCGTGCCGCGCAAGATCGTTTTCCTTGATGTACTGCCCCTGCTGGGCACCGGCAAGATCGATTACGTCACGCTCAAGCGCCTGGCGGAAAGCGCATGATGAATCAAATTTCGGCCAATCCCCGTCGCCGGCGCCTGCTGCTGGCCGGAATTGGTGCTGGCGCAGCGGCCCTGTTCGGGGGGTTATCAGCCGCGCGCGCCGTGCCGCGCATCTGGAACCCCTGCCGCGCCGGGCTGCCAGATGAACTCGCCAACCATCCCCTGATCCAGGCCGCATGGAGTGGGCTCGACCCCACGCGCGTCTGGGACTGCCACGCCCATATCGCCGGCACCGGCGATTCCGGCAGCGGCATCGTCGTCTCGCCCGAAATGTCCAGCGTGCTCCATCCGGTCCAGTTCGCCCAGCGGCTGTTTTATCTCAACGCCGGCTGTGCCCACGACACGCCCGGCCGGATAGATCAGAGCTACGTCGAACGCATGCACAACCTACTTGATGGCATGCGTCCCGGCGTGAAGCTCTTGCTCTTCGCCTTCGACCGCGCCCACGACGCGGCCGGTACGCCACTGCCCAAGCAAAGTGCGTTCTACGTTCCCAACGACTACGCCCGCAACCTGGCGCGCAAGTACACGAAATATTTTGAATGGGTGGCATCGGTGCATCCCCGGCGCCGGGATGCGCTGGCGGTGCTCGAACAGGCCAAGGCCGAAGGCGCGCGGGCCGTTAAATGGCTGCCCCCGGCCATGGGCATCGATCCGGCATCCCCTCGTTGCGACGACTTTTACCGTGCGATGGCGAAGTTGGACCTGCCGCTCATCTCACACGCCGGCGAAGAAAAGGCCGTGCATGGCGCCGGCCGGCCCGATTTCGGCAACCCGCTGCGGCTACGTCGCGCGCTGGATGCCGGCGTGCGCGTGATCATCGCGCATTGCGCCTCGATCGGCGAGGATGCCGACCTCGACAACGGCGGCAAGCAAGTCGCCAGCTTCGATCTCTTCGCCCGCATGATGGACAACCCGGCTCATCGTGACCACCTCTTCGCCGACATCTCAGCCATCACCCAGCGCAACCGCCCCCTGGCTGTCGTGCGCACGATCATCGAGCGCACCGACTGGCACGGCCGCCTGCTCAATGGCTCCGACTACCCACTCCCCGGCGTGATGCCGCTGTTCGCGCCGGCCGATTTCGCCGAGGCCGGCTTGCTGGCGCGGGAAGCTGTACCGGTGCTCAGCGAACTACACGCCCACAATCCATTGCTGTTCGATTTCGTACTCAAGCGCCACCTGGTCGCTAACGGACAACGCCTGCCAAACAAGTTATTCGAAACACGCAGCTTTTTTGTGCACGAAAAAGCATGAACGCATGAGCCCCTACTCCCCTCATTTTTCGTTCCGAGATACTGCAACTTCATCCGAAAGGACAACCATGAAACCGTTTCGCCTTGCTGCCACGTTCCTTGCCATTGCCTTCACCCCGCTACCCGCTTTCGCGCAAAACACCTCGACCGCATCGGTTGCCGCCTCCGCCGGACTTTCGCATGCGGCTGCCAGCGTGGTCGCCGGTAGCGCCTCGACATTGGCTGCGGCAACTTCGCTAACCCTCATCGCGATTGAAAAGGCCGGCGAAGCAGTCGTCTGGGTGCTTAAAGATGTCTCGACAGGTGCCACGGTATCGGTCCGCACCTCGACCCATCTTGCCGGAATGGCCTCGCTGGCGGTCGGGTCGGTGATCGCCATCACGGCCAGCGCCGCCGGTTACTCGCTCTACGCCGCCGGACGCATGATCGCCTTCGTGCCCACCGAAATCGGGCGCGGCCTGGTTTATCACGCCCCCCTCAAGAAAATTGCCCGCGCTCAATGAAAGCGCGACGCTTTCTGTTGGCGCTGTTCGCCGCATGGCTCATCGCACTGCTGCCCGCAATAGCCGGCGCGGGCCAGGCCTGCGAGGAACAGGAGTCAACGCCGGAAGATCTGCGCCGCTCATTTGAATTGGCACTGGAAACCCATCAAGCCCTTGATGCCTCCGGCGCCAAAATTGCTATCCTCGCCCGGGCTGGGCAAGATTTATCGCGCTGGGGCCTGTCCTGGTCCCATGCCGGCATCGCCTGGCGCGATCACCCATCGGGCAAGTGGATCGTCACGCACCTGCTCAACCAGTGCGGGACGCCTACTTCGGCACTTTTCGAAGAAGGCTTGGCGAACTTCTTCGCCGATGTTCCCGTCCGCTGGGAAGCCCTCGTCATCATCCCGCCGGCGGACATGCAGGAGGGTATGGCAACGGCGCTGGCCGG
The DNA here is from genome assembly GCA_020048435.1 of Sulfuritalea sp. Lineage (GTDB taxonomy): Bacteria > Pseudomonadota > Gammaproteobacteria > Burkholderiales > Rhodocyclaceae > Sulfurisoma. The sequence goes on along the minus strand of JAIFMO010000144.1, from coordinate 3,478 downwards.
CGATACCCCGTTGCGCCTGCACGAACCCGCCTACAACATGGTGGCCTATCCCTTCGCCACCCGTTACCAGAATTCCAATCAGTGGCTGCTCGAAGTCTTGGCCGAGCCATTGGCAGGGCACCCCTTTCAAAATCGAGCCGAAGCGCAAAACTGGCTGAAAGACAACGGCTATCGCGCCACCGCACTAACTATTCCCGCACTGGCAAGGTTGGGCGGACGGATGTTCCGCGCCAACATAGCCTTCGACGATCATCCACCAGAACAACGCTGGGCCGGCCACATTGACACCGTCAGCGTCGAATCCGTGGCCGCATTTTTTACCAGCAAGGGGGCAACACGGCTACGCCTGGCGCCCAAACCTGGTTCCAGCGGCATGGCCTTTGCGGCGACCGCCCTGAAATGAGGAATTCCCCGTGAGCACACAGACTGGCCTGCTGCATACCCGCCGCTTTCTACCCTTGTTCGTCACCCAGTTTCTCGGCGCGCTGAACGACAACGTGCTGAAGAACGCACTGGTGGTACTGCTTACCTTCCAGGCGGCCAATTGGACCTCGCTCAAACCCGAGGTGCTGGCCAATCTCGCGGCAGGCATCTTCATCCTGCCCTTCTTCCTGTTTTCCGCGACGGCGGGGCAACTGGCCGATAAATACGACAAGGCCCGCCTGGCGCAACTGGTCAAGCTGCTCGAAATCGGCATCGTGCTGATTGCCGGTGCCGGCTTCGCCCTGCACAGCCTCGTACTGCTGATGTCGGTGCTTTTCCTGCTCGGCCTCCATTCCACGCTGTTCGGTCCGGTCAAATACGCGGTGCTGCCGCAATATCTAAAGGAGACCGAACTAGTCGGCGGCAACGCCCTGATCGAGGCCGGCACCTTCATTGCCATCCTGCTTGGCACGCTGCTGGGCGGCCTGCTGGCGGGCAGCGCCGACGCGAGCGGCACCATCACGCTGGCCGGCCTCGTCCTGGCTGTCGCCGGTTATCTCGCCAGCCGGACCATGCCGGCCGCGCCACCGCCGGCACCGGACCTGAAGTTGAATCTGAATCCGATCAGCGAAACATGGCGCAGCATCCACTTCGCCCGCGAGAACCGGACCGTGTTCCTGTCGATTCTCGGCATCTCATGGTTCTGGCTCTACGGCGCAATGTTCCTTGCCCAGTTTCCCGCTTATACCAAGAACGTGCTCGGCGGCGCCGAGACGGCCGTGACCTTGTTGCTCGCCACCTTCACGCTGGGTATCGGCGTGGGCTCGCTCCTGTGCGAGCGACTGTCGGCGGAACGCGTCGAACTGGGGCTGGTGCCCTTCGGTTCCATCGGACTCACGCTGTTCGGGCTGGATCTGGCCTTCGCCTCGCCCGCCGGTCCCGCCGGCGCGGTTCCGCTTGGCGCCATCGCCCTGCTGGCGCAACCCGGCACCTGGCGCATTCTGGGCGACCTCGCCTTGATCGGCGCCTTCGGCGGCCTCTTCATCGTGCCGCTCTATGCGCTGGTGCAGCAACGCAGTTCGGCCTCCCACCGGGCGCGCACCATTGCGGCCAACAACATCTTCAATGCGTTCTTCATGGTGGCCGGCTCGCTGGCAGCGGCCGCCCTCCTCTCTTCCGGCGTTTCAATTCCAGCGCTGTTCGCCACCGCCGCCGTCTGTAACGCCGCTGTCGCCCTCTACATCTATGGCCTGGTACCTGAATTCTTGCTGCGCTTCATCGCCTGGCTATTGATCCACGCCGTCTATCGACTTCGCGCCAGCGGCCTTGCGCATGTGCCGCATGACGGCCCCGCCATACTTGTCTGCGAACAGGCCAATGCCATCGATGCCTTGATGATCATGGCGGCCTGCCCGCGGCCGATCCGCTTCGTCATCGACCGCCAACTCTCGCATGGCCCCCTGTTGCGGTTCGTATTCGGCGAAAGCCGCGCCATTTACTACGATGGTGCCGTACCGCTAGCGCCGACTTTTTTTTGCGAAATGGAGGCCGCGCTCGCAGCGGGCGATCTGGTGGGGCTGTTGAATCCTCAGGCACTGAGCGGCGTGGCAAGTCTTTTACCCCGGATACCGCAACTGCCCGTCACGCTGAGCCCGCGTGGCGGTATCCTGTCCCGCATCGAACTGGCCATCGGCGCTCCGCTGCCGCACCTGGCTGCCTGACGGAAGGAACAAAAAATGTGGATCATCGGTGCGGTAATCGGCTTGGTCGTCGGCCTCGCCATCGGCCACAACCTCTGGATGATGGGCGCCTTGATCGGCGCGGTCGTCGGCTCCTTGATGAGTCAGAACAAGCACAAGACTGCCCAGGCAATATCGCGCCCCGCCGACGCGACAATGCTCGACCGCCTGCGGCGGGTCGAAAGGGAACTGACCGCCCTGCGCGATGAAGTCGCTGCCCTACGCGAAGGCCGCGAGGGCGGGGGTGTCAGCATGGCGTCCCCGGCGAAGGCGGAGTCTGCGCCAGCAGCTGAACCTGCATCTTTGGCTGAGCCAATAGCCCCGGCCATCCCCGCGTCGCCCGCATCCCAACCGTTCAGGGATGACGGCTGGAATCTCGACATCGTCCCCTACGAACCCGCCGAGCCGCAGGCAGGCAGCGCAGCCCTGGCCCGGGAATCTGTCGCCGAAGCACCGCCACCCCCCGCCGGCCCGGTCGAGATGCCGGAATGGCTAAAAAAACTCTGGGCCGGCAATCCGCTGGCAAAGATCGGCATCGTCCTGCTTTTCTTCGGCATCGCCTCAGGTCTCAAGCTCGCCGCCGAATACGGGCTGATGCCGATTCCGCTGCGGTTATTCCTGACAGCGGCGACGGGTATCGCCCTCATCGTTTTCGGTATCGGCAAGGTACGCAACGAGACACACCGCACCTTCGGCCTGACCATACAGGGCGGCGGCTTCGCTCTGCTCTACCTGGTGGGCTATTTCATGCTCGAACGTCACGCCATGATCGGGCAGGTGCTGGCCTTCAGCCTATTCGCCGCGCTGGGGGTGGCCTGTGTCTTCCTGGCGGCGCGGCAGGATGGACCGGCACTGGCCGTGCTCGGACTTTCGGGCGCATTCCTCGCGCCGGTGCTGGCGGGCGGAAACGCCGATTCGCCGCTGGGGCTGTTTTCCTACTTCGCGCTACTCAACGTCTTCATCCTCGGCGTCGACTGGTTCAAGTCGTGGCGGGTGCTTAACATCGCCGGATTTATCTTCACCCTTGCCGTCGGCATGGCCTGGGCGGTCGATAGCTATCAGGAGCAGCACTACTTGGTCACGCAGATCTTCGTGATTATTTTCCTCGCGGCCTACTCATCCATGCCGGTGGCCACGGCCTTGCTGCGCGCGCCAGGCCTGGCCGGCTGGCGCGACGGCATGCTGCTGTTCGGCACGCCCATGGTCGGCGCTTTCCTGCAAGCACTGCTGCTGGATGACGTGGAATACGGGCTGGCGTGGAGCGCCCTTATCGGCTCGCTGTGGTACTTCGCCCTCTGGGCCTTGCTGATACGGCG
>JAIFMO010000200.1 GCA_020048435.1 Sulfuritalea sp. | reverse complement strand
CGGCTCGCCTGGCCGACGCCCACCCGCTGGTGCTGACCGTCATGAACGGCGGCTTCTTTCTGGCGGGGCAACTGTTGCCACGCCTCGTTTTCCCGCTCGAATGCGATTACCTGCATGCCACGCGCTACCGTAATTCGACCCAGGGCCACGACATCGAGTGGCGGGTGGCGCCGCCGGTTGCCGTCGGCGGGCGCACGCTGCTGATCCTCGATGACATTCTTGACGAAGGTTTTACCCTCGCGGCTATCAAGGCGCGCTTGCTGGCGGAGGGCGCGGCGGAGTGCCTGATCGCGGTGCTGGCGCATAAGGACATCGGTCGGGTGCAGCCGGTGACAGCCGATTTTGTCGGGGTGACGTTGCCCGATCGCTATGTGTTTGGCTGTGGCATGGATGTGAAGGGCGCCTGGCGCCAACTCCCGGCGATTTACGCCGAGCCGGGATCGTGATTTTTCCGTGGATTCGACCGCCTTTGTTCGCTTGCACGCGGACGCGCCGCCGAAACCGGCGCTGGCGGCGCCCTGCAACGGTTGCGGCATTTGCTGCGCGGTCGAACCCTGCCCGCTGGCACGCTTTGCACTGGGTGTGCGTGCCGGCGTCTGCCCCGCCCTGGAGTGGGATGGCGCCAATCTTCGTTATAGTTGCGGCATGGCGCGGCGGCCGGCCAGCTATCTCGGCTGGCTACCCGCGCGACTCGACGCCTGGGTCGCGCGCCGCTGTCTGCGCTGGATTGCTGCTGGACATGGCTGCGATTGCGACGCTGAAGAGGTGAATTGTTAGCCCGCTTGCCGTACCGCTAGCGCCGACTTTTTGGGGATTGCAATGAAGAATGTGACCAACTGGCTGTTGCAGCAACTGATGAGCGACGCGGGCAGTCAGCGTGCCACGATCCGCGAATTCGCGTCGGGAGAAAGTATTTTTCGGGTTGGCGATCCGGGCGACTATCTGGCCGTCCTGCTTGTTGGCACGATCGAAATCCGCAAGGGCGAGCGCGTCATTTCAGTCGTCGAACCCGGCTGCATGTTCGGCGAGATGGGTCTCATCGACGGCCAGCCCCGGGTCGCCGATGCTTATGCCTCCAGCCATTGCCGCATCGCAGAGGTGCGCGAAGGCCAATTCATGGGGTTGCTGGAAGCCACCCCCTATTTTGGCCTTGCCGTCATGCGCCTGCTGACCGACCGGCTCAGGAAGCAGGTCGAAACCTGACCGTCAGGTCAGGTCGATTCTTCTTTACCGGCACGCTTGCGATCATTCGCCTTGAGGAAACGCTTGCGCAGGCGGATCGACTTGGGCGTGATTTCGACCAACTCGTCGTCGTCGATGAATTCGACGGCGCTTTCCAGCGTCAACTTGATGGGGGTGGTCAGGCGCACGGCTTCGTCGGTACCCGATGAACGCACGTTGGTGAGTTGCTTGCCCTTGATCGGGTTCACCACCAGATCGTTGTCGCGGCTGTGAATGCCGATGATCATGCCTTCGTACAACTTGTCGCCGGGGCTGACAAACATGCGGCCGCGATCTTCCAGTTTCCACAAGGCGTAGGCAACTGTTTCGCCATCGTCCTGCGAAATCAGCACACCGTTGTGGCGGCCGGGCATGTCGGGCTTGGCCGGCTTGTAGTCATCAAAAATGTGGCTCATCAGGCCGGTGCCGCGCGTCATGGTCATGAAGTCGGACTGGAAGCCGATGAGGCCGCGCGCCGGGATATGATATTCGAGACGGGTGCGGCCGCGGCCGTCCGATTCCATGTTGGTCAGCTCGCCGCGCCGGCGGCCGAGTTCTTCCATGATCGTGCCTTGGTTGGCATCTTCCAGGTCGATGGTGAGATTTTCGTAGGGTTCGCACTTCTCGCCGTTGATGTCCTTGTACACCACGCGCGGCTTGGCGCAGGCCATCTCAAAGCCTTCGCGCCGCATGGTTTCAAGCAGGATGGTGAGGTGCAGTTCGCCGCGACCGGAGACGCGAAAGACGTCGGAATCCGCAGTTTCTTCGACTTTCAGGGCGACGTTGGTCAGCAGTTCCTTGGTCAGGCGGTCGCGGATCTGGCGGCTGGTGACATATTTGCCCTCGGTGCCGGCCAGCGGCGAGGAATTGACCATGAAGTCCATGGTCAGCGTCGGTTCGTCGACCAGCAACATCGGCAGGCCGATGGGGTTGTCGCGGTCGGCAATGGTGACGCCAATGCCGATGTCGTCGAGGCCGGAGATAATGACAATGTCACCCGCTTCGGCTTCTTCCACCGGCACGCGGTCGAGGCCCTGGAAGCCCAGTACCTGGTTGATGCGGCCCTGCGCCACTTGAACCTCGTGATTCATCACGACGACGACCTGACCTGGCTTGATGCGGCCGTTGAGCACGCGGCCGACGCCCAGTCGGCCGGTATAGGTCGAGTAGTCGAGGGCGGCAAGCTGTAGTTGTAGCGGCGCGTCGGCATTGCCGGAGGGGGCCGGCACATACTTCAACACGGTATCGAACAGCGCCCGCATGTTGTCGGACTCGGTTTCCAGTTCCAGCGTGGCGTAACCGTTGAGACCCGAGGCGAAGATGATGGGGAAGTCGAGTTGTTCATCGGTGGCGCCAAGCTTGTCGAAGAGATCGAAAGTCTGGTCGACCACCCAGTTCGGCCGCGCGCCCGGGCGGTCGATCTTGTTGATGACCACGATGGGCTTGAGACCCAGCGCCAGCGCCTTTTTGGTGACGAAACGGGTCTGCGGCATGGGACCTTCGACCGCATCGACCAGCAGCAGGACGCCGTCGACCATGCCGAGCACGCGTTCGACCTCGCCGCCGAAGTCGGCATGGCCCGGAGTGTCGACGATGTTGATGTGGGTGCCTTCGTAGTCGATGGCGGTGTTTTTGGCGAGGATGGTAATGCCACGTTCCTTCTCGAGGTCATTCGAGTCCATCACGCGCTCGTCAACTTGCTGGTTCTCGCGGAAGGTGCCGGATTGGCGCAGAAGTTGATCGACGAGGGTGGTTTTGCCATGGTCGACGTGGGCGATGATGGCGATGTTGCGAAGGGGGCGTGACATGGGCGGGCGAGCAGAAGCTGCGGAGAGAAATGGGCGCGCATTCTAGCATGGTGGTTGGAACGGCCATGCTAGAATCCGCCCGATTTTTCAAGGAATTACCTATGCTTGGCATCATCGGCGGCAGTGGCCTGACAGCGTTGGCCAATTTCGACGTGACGCGTCGCGTGGTCGTGCGCACCCCCTACGGTGATCCGTCCAGCATCATGAGCTTCGGCCGCATCGGTTGCCGCGAGGTGGCATTCCTCGCCCGTCATGGCCACGGCCACACCATTCCGCCCCATCTCGTCAATTACCGGGCCAATATCTGGGCGCTGGCGAAGGATGCAAAAGTTCGCGGCATCGTTTCGGTCGCTTCCGTTGGCGCCATTCGCGCCGACCTGACGCCAGGGAGCGTGGTGGTGCCGGATCAGATCATCGACTACACATGGGGGCGCAAGCAGACTTTCGAGGAGGGCGGCGATAGCCAGGTAAGCCATGTCGATTTCACCGAACCTTACGATGGCGGCTTGCGCCTGGCCGTCCTCGACGCCGCGAAACAGGCCGGCGAGGCGGTGGTGGATAGCGCGGTCTATGCAGTAACTCAGGGGCCACGCTTGGAAAGTGCTGCCGAGATCAACCGCCTGGCGCGCGATGGTGCAGATATTGTCGGCATGACCGGCATGCCCGAGGCCGGGTTGGCGCGCGAGATTGGCGTGCCCTATGTGGCGATTTGCGTGGTTGCCAACTGGGCAGCCGGTCGCCGCGAATCCACCAACGGCATTCAGTTCGACGTCATGGAAGCACGCCTGCATGAGTCGCTGGCGCGCGTCCGCCACCTCATTGAGTATTTCTGCGAAAAGTGATCCAGCCATGATTCGCGATGTCCTGCGCATGGGTGATGCGCGCCTGCTACGTGTCTCCCGCCCGGTCGAGGCCTTCGACTCCCCCGAACTGCGCGCGTTGCTGACCGACATGCGTGACACCATGGCGCATCTTGATGGCGCGGGTCTCGCCGCACCGCAAATCGGCGTCGATCTGCGCGTCGTCATTTTTGGCTTTGAGTCGAGTCCCCGTTATCCCGAGGTGGGCGCGGTGCCTTTTACCGTGCTGATCAATCCCGAGGTGACGCCCTTGGGGAACGACGAAGAGGACGGTTGGGAAGGCTGCCTTTCCCTGCCCGGACTGCGCGGCCGGGTACCGCGCCACAGGGCATTGCGCTATGCCGGGTTTGATGAACAGGGTCGCCGCTTCGAGCGCGAGGTTGATGGATTTCATGCCCGCGTCGTGCAGCACGAATGCGATCATCTCGATGGCCTGTTGTATCCGATGCGGATGCGTGATCTCGGTAAATTCGGTTTTACCGATGTGCTGTTTCCCGACGGGGCCGTGGCGCCCGACGATTGAACCATGCCGCATCGTAAACTGTGTCTGCTATTTTTGCTGGTGCTTTTCCTTGCGGCTTGCGGTGGCGGCCGGAAGGTCGCCCCGATTCCCGTCGGCGGCACGGTGCTGGCCTTCGGTGACAGCGTGACCTTTGGCACGGGGGCGGGGTTGGGCGAGGACTATCCCACGCGGCTCGCGGCGATCAGCGGCTGGAAGATTGTCAATGCCGGTATTCCCGGCGACACCGCCGAGGCGGCGAAAGCGCGTATCCGCGGTGCCATCGAGCAGGAGCGGCCCGCTCTGGTCATACTTGAACTCGGTGGCAACGATTTCCTGCGCCGGCGCCCGGAAGCGGCGGTAATGGCGGATCTGCGCGCCATCCTGCTCCAGATCCGCGCCGAGAATATTCCTGTAGTGCTGGTGGCCGTTCCCCGCTTTTCGCTGATCGGCGCCGTGATTGGTGGTTTGCCCGACGCAGAGTTGTATGAGCAACTGGCCGATGAGGAAGGCATACCGCTGGTGCCCAAGGTGTTCGCTCGCATCCTTTCCGATCCGGGGCTCAAGTCAGACCAGATCCATCCCAATGCGGAAGGCTATCGGCAACTCGCCGAGGGTATTGCCGAGAGATTGAGGCAGGTGGGCTTTCTTGCGAAATAGTCGGCGCTAGCGATACGGCGCCGCAGGTTATGTTGATGCTGCGCTGCGGCGTCAGCTTCCCGAAATCTGCTGATGGCTATACTCATTCGATATTCAGAAAAAAGGGGGGGCGATGAACTTCAAGGCGTATCTGATCGATCAGCAGGATGGCAAGGTGGCGAGCCGGTTCGTCGATATGGACGAGAGCCGTCTCGATGCAGGCCAGGTCACCATTCGGGTGAGCCATTCGAGCGTCAATTACAAGGATGCACTGGCGGCAACAGGGGCAGGGCGCATCATCCGGCGCTTCCCCTGTATCGGTGGCGTCGATCTGGCGGGAACAGTGGTGGATAGCGTTGACACCCGTTTCAGCCCCGGCGATCAGGTGATCGCCACGGGTTACGACATCGGGGTCGCGCATCACGGTGGTTATGCCGAGATGGCCCGCCTGCCGGCGGACTGGGTGCTGAAACTGCCGGCCGGGCTGTCGCGGGGCGAATCAATGGCGCTGGGCACGGCGGGATTCACCGCCGCGCAGGCCATCGTGCGCATGGAAGAAAACGGTTTGCGGCCGCAAAACGGCCCGGTGATCGTTACCGGCGCCACGGGGGGCGTGGGCAGTCTTGCCATCGATATGCTGGCGGGCTTGGGTTATACGGTCGTCGCCCTGACGGGCAAGGCAGGTGAAGACGCGTACCTCAAGTCGCTGGGGGCCGCCGAGGTGATGACGCGGCAATCGCTGGATCTCGCGAAGATAAAACCCCTGGGCAAGGAGATGTGGGCCGGCGCCGTCGATAATCTCGGTGGCGATGTCCTGGCGTGGATTGCCAGCACCATGAAGCAGCGCGGCACCATCGCCAGCATTGGCCTGGCCGCCAGCATGAGCTTGAACACCACGGTGGCGCCCTTTATTCTGCGCGGCGCCTGCCTGCTGGGCATCGATTCCAGCCAGGTCGGCGAACCCAAGCGCAGCGCCATTTGGCAGCGTTTGGCCAGCGATTTCAAACCCCGTCATCTGGCTGCGCTGACTCGCACTATTGCTTTCGCCGATTTACCGCAAGTGTTTGACGAGTTCATTCAGGCGCGCGCCCACGGGCGCATCGTGGTCGACATTGCCGCCTGAGCGGCGAGGCCGGAAAATTCCAGTCGCAGGACGTATCGAGGGAGAAGGGCATGGCTAGCTACAAAGAGTTTTACCAGCGTTCAATTTCTCAGCCTGATGCCTTCTGGGGCGAGCAGGCAAGCCTGATCGACTGGCACAAGCCACCGCAGCAAATTTGCGATTATTCGCGACCGCCTTTCGTGAAATGGTTCGTTGGCGGCGAAACCAACCTCTGCTACAACGCGGTTGATCGCCATGCCGCCGCGCGCCCGAATGATCGGGCCTTGATCTATATTTCCAGCGAGACGAACGAAGAAAAGATCTACAGCTTCGCCGAACTGAAATCCGAAGTGATGCGCATGGCAGCGATCATGCAGTCGTTGGGTGTTGGCAAGGGTGATCGTGTGTTGATCTACCTGCCGATGATCGCCGAAGCCTGCTTTGCCATCCTCGCCTGCGCCCGCATCGGTGCCATCCACTCGGTCGTGTTCGGTGGTTTTGCCGCCGGTTCTCTCGCCACGCGCATCGACGACGCCAAACCCCGGTTGATCGTGTCATCCGATGCCGGCATGCGCGGTGGCAAGGCGGTGCACTACAAACATTTACTGGACGATGCTATTGATCTGGCGCGGGAAAAACCCGCCAAGGTGCTCATGGTCGACCGCCGGATCGACAAGGACTTCACGCGGGTGGCGGGGCGCGACGTCGATTACGCCACGCTCCGCGCCGAGCACATGAACGCCGTGGTGCCCTGCGCCTGGCTGGAATCGTCGGAACCCTCCTACATCCTCTATACCTCTGGCACCACGGGCAAGCCCAAGGGCGTGCAGCGCGACACCGGCGGCTATGCGGTTGCCCTGGCGGCCTCGATGCAGCACATTTTCACGGGCGGGGCCGGGGAGACCATGTTTTCGACCTCGGACATTGGTTGGGTGGTCGGCCACAGTTACATCATCTACGGCCCGTTGATCGCGGGCATGGCCACGGTGATGTACGAAGGCACGCCGCTTCGGCCGGACGCCGCCGTCTGGTGGAGCATCGTCGAAAAGCACAAGGTCGATGTGATGTTCTCGGCGCCCACCGCGATCCGCGTACTCAAGAAGCAGGATCAGGCCTACCTGAAGCGACATGATCTGTCCTCGCTCAAACACTTGTTTCTCGCCGGCGAACCGCTGGATCAGCCGACCCACGAGTGGATAGCGTCCGCCCTGAATCTGCCGGTGATCGACAATTATTGGCAAACCGAGACGGGTTGGCCGATGCTATCGACGGTACGCGGCGTCGAGGATACCAAGATCAAGTTCGGCACGCCGGCTTTCCCTGTTTACGGCTTCAATCTGAAGATATTCCGCGAGGACGGCAGTGAGTGCGGGCCCAACGAAAAAGGAATCGTGGGCGTGGTGCCGCCCTTGCCGCCGGGCTGCCTATCGACCATTTGGGGCGACGACGAGCGTTTCGTCAAGACCTACTTCAGCCTGTTCAAGGAGCCGTTGGTCTATTCTTCCTTCGATTGGGGCATCAGGGACGAAGAAAACTACCACTATATCCTCGGTCGTACCGACGACGTGATCAATGTCGCCGGACATCGTCTCGGCACACGCGAAATCGAGGAAGCCGTGCAGGCGCACAGCGCCATTGCCGAAGTCGCCGTCGTCGGGGTTAGCGATGCGATCAAGGGGCAGGAACCGGTTGCCTTTGCCGTGGTCAGGGACTCTGCCAGAATCGCCACGCCGGAACTGCGCGAAGCACTGGAGAAAGAGATCAAGAAAACCGTTGACGAGAATCTCGGCGCCATTGCGCGCCCCAAGCGCGTTTACTTCGTCAGCGGCCTACCCAAGACCCGCTCGGGGAAAATGCTGCGTCGCTCGATCCAGGCACTGGCTGAAGGTCGCGATCCCGGCGACCTGACCACCATCGACGATCCATCCACGCTCGAACAGATCAGGCAGATACTCACTCGCTGAGCCCGACTTTGACACCACCGAGTAACACGCTCCGGCCCACTCATTCACGTTTCGTGCCTGATACATCTTCCTCACTATCACGATCACAACCCAACTTCCCCGTCACTTTCGATCGCATCCCCGCGGTAGCCCCGACAGGCTGCTAGAATCCGCACCCTCATGGATAGCCTGATTCAGACGCTGGCGATTTACGCCCTGCCGGTCGTCTTCGCCATTACTCTGCACGAAGCCGCCCACGGTTATGTCGCGCGCTATTTTGGCGACCCGACGGCGTGGCAACAGGGGCGCATCAGCCTCAACCCGCTCAGGCACGTCGACCCGATGGGCACTATTGTCGTGCCCATGATGATACTGATCGCGAGCAAGATTGCGGGTTCCAGCGGCATCCTGTTTGGCTGGGCCAAGCCGGTGCCGGTGAACTTTGGAAAGTTGCGCAATCCCAAGAAGGACATGTTGTGGGTGGCGGCGGCGGGGCCGGGCGCAAACCTCGTCATGGCGCTGGGCTGGGCGCTGCTACTGAAATTGGCCGTGGGCATGCCCGATAATGATTACAGTCTGCCGTTGGGCGAAATGGCGCGTGCCGGCATCAATGTCAACACCGTGCTGATGCTGCTCAATCTGTTACCGTTGCCGCCGCTCGATGGCGGTCGCATCGCGGTGAGCCTGCTGCCGCACCGTGCCGCGTGGCAGTTTGCCAAGCTGGAGCCCTACGGGTTCGTTATCCTGCTGGTATTGTTATTTACCGGTTTGCTCGATATCTGGCTAATCCCGCTGATGCGACTCTTTCTCATGTTAATCAAAGCCTTGTTTGGCTTCTAGCTATGTACGCTGAAAAAGTTCTTTCCGGCATGCGCCCGACCGGGCGCCTCCATCTCGGCCATTTTCACGGGGTGCTGGCCAACTGGATCAAGTTGCAACACGAATACCCATGTCTGTTCTTCGTCGCCGACTGGCACGCGCTGACCACGGCCTACGACGAACCCGGCAACATTACCGACAACACCCGCGACATGGTGATCGACTGGCTGGCGGCTGGTGTCGATCCCTCGCAGGCCATTATCTTCATCCAGTCGAAGGTGCCCGAGCACGCCGAATTGCATCTATTGCTGTCGATGATGACGCCGCTGGGCTGGCTCGAACGAGTACCGACCTACAAAGATCAGCAGGAAAAGCTTACCCACAAGGATTTATCGACTTATGGTTTTCTCGGTTATCCGTTGCTGCAAGCCGCCGACATCCTGATTTACCGAGCCGACAAGGTACCCGTGGGCGAAGATCAGGTGCCGCATATCGAATTTACCCGCGAGATTGCTCGCCGCTTCAATCATCTCTACGGCAAAGAGTCGGGTTTCGAGGACAAGGCGCGTGAATCGGTGAAGAAACTCGGCAGCAAGCGGGCCAAGCTCTACGCGGAATTCCGCACACGCTTCCAGGAAAAGGGCGAAGAGGCGGCGCTGGAGCAGGCCCATGAACTGCTTAACGACGCGCAGAACCTGTCGCTGGGCGACCGCGAGCGCTTGTTTGGCTATCTCGAAGGCGGTGGCAAGATGATTCTGGTCGAGCCGGATGCGCTGCTGACCCACGCTTCGCGCATGCCGGGACTGGACGGGCAGAAAATGTCCAAGTCTTATGGCAACACGATTGCCCTGCGTGAAGATGCCGATACGATCACAAAAAAAATCCGCACCATGCAGACTGACCCGCAACGGGTACGCCGCACCGATCCAGGCGATCCTGATAAGTGTCCGGTGTGGCAATTTCACCAGATATACTCAAACGACGAGGTAAAAAACTGGGTGCGGGCCGGTTGCATTTCCGCCGGCATCGGTTGCATCGAGTGCAAGCAGCCAGTGATTGATGGCGTGCTGAAGGAGCAGGAGCCCATGCGCGAGCGCGCCCGTGTCTATGAGGAGGACCCGCAACTGGTGAAGAACATCATTGCCGACGGCTGCGAAAAGGCCCGCAAGCTGGCGCAGGAAACCATGCGCGACGTGCGCGAGGCGATGGGGCTGGATTACTCGTGACGATGACGCAAGCGGGTGCCATTTTGCTCAAACCGTGGCATCCGGTGCCTTTGCTGGCGGCAGAGGCGAAGGCAGCCGTACCGCTAGCGCCGACTTTTTCGGGCGACGGGCTTGACGGACCGCATCGACCGAAGGTCTATGGCGAAACGATGATGGAGATGCCGCGCGATCTCTACATCCCGCCGGATGCGCTGGAAATCATCCTTGAATCCTTCGAGGGGCCGCTCGATCTGCTGCTTTACCTGATCCGCAAGGCTAACATCGATGTCCTCGACATCCCGATGGCGCCGCTGACGGCGCAGTATCTGAAATACGTCGAGGAAATGCGCCAGCATAATCTCGAACTGGCCGCCGAATATTTGCTGATGGCGGCGATGCTGATCGAGATCAAATCGCGCATGTTGTTGCCGCGCCCGCCGAAGGCTGATGACGGCGAGCCGGAAGATCCGCGCGCCGAACTGGTGCGCCGCTTGATTGAATACGAGCGGATGAAAGCGGCTGGAAAGGTGCTCGACGAACTGCCGCAGGCGGGTAGAAACTACGAATGGGTGTCGGTATGGATTACCGACAAGGTGGTCGAACGCCAGCCCGAAGTGAGTTTGCATGACCTTCAGGTCGCCTGGCTGGGTCTGATGAAGCAAGCGCGCGCCAAGGCGCACCATCGTGTTCGGCGCGACGAACTGTCGGTACGCGAGCACATGGCGCATATCCTGCGCCGCTTGCAGGGGCGCGGATTCGTCGCCTTCGAGAGCCTGTTCGATGTGGCGAATGGTGTCGCCAGCCTGGTCGTGAGCTTTCTGGCGATGCTGGAACTGTCGCGCGAATTGATGATCGAAATTACCCAGAACGAGGCGTTGGCGCCGATTTATGTAAGAACCCGGGTGGAGCCCACCGATGTTGCAACTGTACAAGCCTGAAGACTATAAGCGAGTGATCGAGGCGGCGCTGCTGGTTGCCGCCGAGCCGACGCCGCTGGCCGAGTTGCGCAAGCTGTTCGACGAGAACTTCGACGACGACACCTGGCGCACCCTGCTTGACGATCTGCGCCGCGACTGGGCGCAGCGCGGCGTCGAACTGATCCAGCTTGCCAGTGGCTGGCGCTTCCAGACACGGCCCGAATATCAGGCGTATCTTGACCGCCTCAAGCACGACAAGCCACCGAGATATTCACGCGCGGTGCAAGAGACACTGGCGATCATCGCCTATCGGCAGCCGGTGACGCGGGGTGATATCGAGGAGATTCGCGGCGTCGCCGTGTCGCCCAACGTGCTGAAAGTACTGGAATCGCGTGGCTGGATTGACACCGTTGGCCACCGCGACGCACCGGGCCGGCCGGCGCTGCACGCGACGACCAAAAAATTTCTCGACGATCTCGGGCTGCGCAGTCTGTCCGAATTGCCACCTCTGACCGAAATTGAACGGGTAATGGAACTTGGAAACACGCAAACCCCAGAACAAGAAGAAGCCGCCGAGCCATAAGTCCAAGCCGCGAAATTCGCCGCTGCGGCCGCCGACGAAACGCGGAACTGATGCCAAGGCCGAAACCATGGTCGGAAACGAGCCCGGCGGCGAGGCCGCACCCACCCGGGCGCGCCGAACATCACATGGCGCTCCCAGCGAGTCGCCACGGCGTGGTGCGGGGCGCAACACGCCGTCGGCTCCACTCGAAGACTCGCCCAAGCTGCAAAAGGCGCTGGCCGATACCGGTCTGGGTTCGCGGCGCGAAATCGAGGCGTGGATCGCGGGCGGTCGCGTCAACGTTAACGGCGAACCCGCCCATGTCGGCCAACGCGTTGGTCCGACCGACAAGGTTCGCATCGGCGGCCGTCTGGTGAATTTGCACCTTGGCCAGCATCGTTTGCCGCGGGTACTGATTTATCACAAGCCAGAGGGCGAAATTGTCTCGCGTGACGATCCACAGCACCGCGTCAGCGTTTTTGACAAGCTACCGCGCATTCGTGGTGGGCGCTGGATCGCCGTTGGTCGGCTCGATTTCAATTCCTGCGGCCTGATGATATTTACCAGCAGTGGCGAACTGGCCAACCGGTTGATGCACCCACGCTATGCGTTGGAGCGCGAATACGCCGTCCGCGTGCTTGGCGCGTTGTCGGAGGAAACCACGAAGCAACTCACCAACGGCATTCAGCTTGACGATGGCCCGGCACGCTTCCAACGGCTTTACGAGACGGGTGGCGAAGGGTCAAATCGCTGGTATGAAGTGACACTGTCCGAGGGCCGTTACCGCGAGGTGCGGCGCATGTTCGAGGCAGTCGGTGTGATGGTCAGCCGCCTGATGCGGGTACGCTATGGCCCGGTTTCGCTGCCGCCACGGCTCAAGCGAGGGCAAGTCATGGAACTTGGCGAACCCGACGTGCAAGCGCTGCTGAAGGCGCTACCCGAAGCCGCTCCCGGTGCTCCCGCTGAAAAATTCACAGAAGAATCCGATACCTGATCGAGTATCTGTGTTGAATTCTGTTGCGCCGGAGCCGTTTCGATTGCTATAATCCGCGCGTTTTTCGGTGCCTGTCTCTTCCGGAATGCGGAGAGGTTTGGGCAGGAAATGGGCAGTCGCCCATTTTTTTTTGTGCGTACATCATGCAACTGGATCATCTTATCGAAACGGCCGTTAGCGGCCTCGGCTACGAATGTGTAGACTTTGAAACGAGTCCGCGCGGCCGCTTGCTGCGGATTTTCATCGATAAACAGGACGCTGAGAATGGGGTGACCATCGACGATTGCGTCGTGGTCAGCAACCACCTGACGCGCTTGTTTGCAGTCGAAAACGTCGATTTTGACCGGCTGGAAGTGTCGTCGCCGGGTATGGATCGTCCGCTGAAGAAAATTGCGGACTTCGCGCGTTTTTCCGGTCACGAGGTGCAGTTGAAGTCGCGGGTGCCGCTGGGTAATCAGCGAAATTTCACCGGCGTGATTGTCGGTGTGCGCGAGGCGGGAGATGGGGAAGGGGCCGACACTGCGGGCGTAATTGTGCAGGTCGGCGATGTTCAGCATGTATTTGCATTGGACGCGATCGAGAAGGCGCGTCTGGTGCCCAAGTTCTGATGCAGGAGGATTGAAATGAGCCGTGAATTGTTGTTGCTGGTGGATGCCCTGGCCCGCGAGAAAAACGTCGACAGAGACATCGTTTTCACGGCCCTCGAACTGGCGTTGGCCCAAGCCACCAAGAAGCGCATCAACGACGACGCCGACGTGCGAGTCGAGGTTGACCGCGAAACGGGTGAGTTCGAATCCTTCCGCCGCTGGCTGGTCATGCCCGACGAACTGGTCGAAAATGATGAGCAACAGATGGGCCTGATCGATGCCCGCGAGCAACTGCCCGACGTGCAGGATGGCGACTATATCGAGGAGGAACTTGAGCCCATCGATTTTGGCCGTATCGGCGCCCAGGCCGCCAAGCAGGTGATCCTGCAGAAAATTCGCGATGCCGAGCGCGAGCAAGTCCTTAACGACTTCCTTGAACGCAAGGAGCATCTTGTAACGGGCACCGTCAAGCGCATGGAGCGCGGCAGTGCCATCATCGAAGCCGGTCGCATCGAGGCGCTACTGCCCCGCGACCAGATGATTCCCAAGGAAAACCTTCGTCCCGGTGATCGCGTGCGTGCCTGGCTGATGAAAATCGACCGCCAAGCCCGTGGCCCCCAATTGATTCTGTCGCGTACCGCGCCGCAGTTCATCATGAAGCTGTTCGAGCTGGAAGTACCGGAGATCGAAGATGGCCTGCTAGAGATCAAGGCCGCCGCGCGTGACCCTGGTGTGCGCGCCAAGATTGCGGTGAAGTCGAACGATCCGCGCGTCGACCCAATTGGTACCTGCGTTGGCATGCGCGGTTCGCGCGTCACCGCAGTGACCAACGAACTGGCCGGCGAGCGTGTCGATATCGTGCTCTGGTCGGCCGAACCGGCGCAACTGGTGATTGGCGCGTTGGCGCCCGCTGAGGTCAGTTCCATCGTAGTCGACGAGGAAAAGCATGCGATGGACGTGGTGGTGGACGAGAGCAATCTGGCCATCGCCATCGGTCGTGGCGGCCAGAATGTGCGCCTGGCCACTGAACTGACCGGCTGGACCATCAACCTGATGACCGTCGAGCAATCCCAGCAGAAGCAGCAAGGCGAGACTGCTGGTATCCGCCAGTTGTTCATGGAAAAGATCGATGTTGACGAGGAAGTCGCCGACATCCTGATCGAGGAGGGATTCTCGACGCTGGAGGAAATTGCTTACGTACCGCTGGCTGAAATGCTGGAAATCGACGCCTTCGACGAAGCGACGATCAGCGAATTGCGCGAACGTGCGCGCAATGTGCTGCTGACCGAGGCGATTGTCGACGAAGAGCAACTCGACAAAGTTCAGGACGACATGCTGGCGCTTGAGGGCATGGATAAGCCGCTGGCGGCCAAGTTGGCGAAAAGTGGAGTTTGTACCCGCGAGGATCTTGCCGATCTGGCGGTCGATGAACTGGTTGAAATGACAGGCATCGACGAAGACCGGGCCAAGGCGCTGATTACGGTTGCCCGGGCGCACTGGTTTGCGGAAAAGGAATAAAGGGATACGACCATGGCACAAATGAACGTAGCCCAATTCGCGGCTGAACTGAAAATGCCCGCGACCGCTTTGCTGGAGCAACTCGCCAAGGCGGGTGTCAGCAAACAGGCATCGAACGACACATTGACCGAACAGGACAAGACCCTTCTGCTCGACTATTTGCGCAAGTCGCACGGTGAGACGGCACCCAAGGCCAAGATCACCCTGACGCGCAAGCAGACCACCGAGATAAAGTCTTCCGATTCCACCGGCAAGGCGCGCACGATTCAGGTCGAGGTACGCAAGAAGCGCGTTTTCGTCAAACGTGATCCCTCTGAACTCGCGGCGGAAGCCGAGAGTGAAGTCGATGTCGATGCAGTTGCCGATTCAGCGCTTGAGTCAACACTTGAGTCAGTGGTCGAGTCAGTGGTCGAAGTTCGGCCCATAGCCGAAACCGCGGTCGAAACTGTAGTGGAAACTCCGGTTCCAAGCACAGTCGAAGCCGTGCCCGCCGTCGTGGAGGAGGTCGCCAGGGATGTCGTGGTGGAGGCGCCTCCGGTTGTCGTCGTCGCGCCAGTGCCAGTGCCAGTGCCAGCGGCTGTGGCTGTGGTGGCCCCGCCCATCCTTACACCTGCATCCACCCCTGTGCCTGTAGTGGTTTCGGGCGTTGGTGCCGAGCAAACGGCCATTCGCGAGAACGAGGCCAGGCGCCAGGCTACGCTGTCGGAAATCCAGGCCGCCGAGTTCAAGGAAAAACAGGTGCGCGAAGCCCGGGTACGTGCCCAAGCCGAGGCTCGTCTAGTTCAGCAACAGGCGCTGAGTGCGGCTCCGCCGAAACCTGCCGCAGTGGCGGCTGAGGCTGCATCAGCTGTCGTCAGCGGTACGTTGCACAAGCCGGCAGGCAAGCCGGAAAGCGAGAAGAAGGCCGAGAAGAAAAAGGCCGATTTCAAGGAGGAAGCTGCTAAGCGCCGCGCGATCAAGACCCGTGGCGATACCGGTGGTGGTGCCGGTGGCTGGCGCGGGGGGCCGCGTGGCCGGCATGGTCGTCAGGGCGGTCATGGCGATAGCGGCCAGGCGGTGCAAGCGACGGTTGAGGCCGTGGTACGTGATATTTACGTGCCCGAGACCATTACGGTGGCCGAACTGGCGCACAAAATGGCGGTGAAGGCTGCCGAAGTTATCAAGATCCTGATGAAGATGGGCATGATGGTTACCATCAATCAGCCGCTCGACCAAGAGACGGCCATGATCATCGTCGAGGAAATGGGCCACAAGGCCCATGCTGCCAAGCTCGATGACCCCGATGCTTTCCTTGATGTCGAACATGCCGATCACAAGGACGCCGAACTGTTGCCGCGCGCCCCGGTGGTTACGGTGATGGGTCACGTCGATCACGGCAAGACATCCCTGCTCGACTACATCCGTCGCGCCAAGGTGGCTGCGGGCGAGGCGGGCGGCATTACACAACACATTGGCGCCTATCACGTCGAAACCCCGCGCGGCATGGTGACCTTCCTTGACACGCCGGGCCACGAAGCCTTTACAGCCATGCGTGCCCGCGGCGCCAAAGCGACCGATATCGTTATTCTGGTGGTGGCGGCCGACGACGGGGTCATGCCGCAGACCAAAGAGGCAATTCACCACGCCAGGGCGGCCGGTGTGCCGCTGGTGGTGGCGATCAACAAGATTGACAAGCCCGACTCCAATCCGGATCGCGTCAAGCAGGAATTGATTACCGAGGGTGTGGTGCCGGAGGAATACGGTGGCGATTCGCCTTTCATTCAGGTGTCAGCGAAGAAGGGCACCAATATCGATACGCTGATCGAGAACCTACTGCTTCAGGCCGAAGTGCTGGAACTCAAGGCGGCAATCGATGTGCCGGCCAAGGGGTTGATCATCGAGGCTCGCCTCGACAAGGGTAAGGGTCCGGTTGCCACCATGCTGGTGCAGTCGGGTACTTTGAGGCGCGGCGACGTGGTGCTGGCCGGTCAGGTGTTCGGCCGCGTTCGCGCCATGTTGGACGAGAACGGCAAGTCGATTGAATCTGCCGGCCCCTCGATTCCGGTCGAGATTCAGGGTCTCGCCGACGTGCCCGCCGCCGGCGATGAAGTGATGGTGCTGGCCGACGAACGCAAGGCGCGCGAAATCGCTCTATTCCGCCAAGGCAAATTCCGCGACGTGCGCCTGGCCAAACAGCAGGCCGCCAAGCTGGAAACGATCTTCGATCAGATGGGCGATGGCGATGTCAAGTCCCTGCAACTGATCATCAAGGCCGACGTGCAGGGCTCGCAGGAAGCGCTGGTGCACTCGCTGACAAAACTGTCGACCCCTGAGGTCAAGGTGCAAGTGGTTCATGCCGCGGTCGGTGGCATCACCGAATCCGATGTCAACCTTGCCGAGGCATCCAAGGCCGTCATCATCGGATTCAACACCCGAGCCGATGCCAACGCGCGCAAGGCCGCCGAGAATTTTGGTGTCGATATCCGCTACTACACCATCATCTACGAAGCCGTCGATGAGGTTAAGGCGGCGATGTCGGGCATGCTGTCGCCGGAGAAAAAAGAAAGCATCATCGGCCAAGTCGAGATCCGTCAGGTGTTCCGTATTTCCAAGGTCGGCGCCATCGCGGGCTGCATGGTACTGGCGGGTATCGTCAAGCGTTCGTCTTCTGTGCGCGTACTGCGTGACAACGTGGTTGTGCATACGGGCGAACTGGAATCGCTCAAGCGTTTCAAGGACGACGCGAAGGAAGTCAGGGAGGGATTCGAGTGCGGCCTTAACCTGAAGAACTTCAACGACATCCAGGAAGGGGATCAACTCGAGGTTTTCGAGATTCAGGAAGTCGCCCGTTCGTTGTGATGACGTTGTAAAAAGTCGGCGATGGCGGCACGGCATTCAGCACACGGTTTCTCTCGTTCGGATCGCGTATCAGAACAGATTCACCGTGAACTGTCGGAACTGTTGCGGCAGATAAAAGACCCGCGCCTGACCGATCTGTTGCCGTTGGTGACGTTGACCGGCGTTGAAATTACGGTGGATTATGCTCACGCCAAGGTGTTTTACACCTCGCTGGCCGGACATGAGCGTGATGCCGACATCGCTCGCGGGCTGAGTCATGCGGCTGGCTTTCTTCGCCGAGAACTGGGTCGGCGCGTGCGGATTCACCACACGCCCGAACTGCATTTTACCTACGATGCATCGGTCGAGCGTGGCACCTATCTTTCGCGTCTGATCGACGAAGCCGTCGAGTCGGATCGCCACCAGGGAGCCAGCGAGCAGGACGCTGACGCGCAGTGAATAAGCCGCGCAGGGCGCCCCGGCGTCGGGTCGATGGCGTGTTGCTGCTTGACAAACCCTCCGGTATGACGTCGAACACCGCGTTGCAGATCGCGCGGCGCCTTCTCAATGCAGAGAAGGCAGGGCATACGGGAACGCTCGATCCGCTGGCCACGGGCCTGTTACCCCTGTGCTTTGGCGAGGCCACAAAATTTGCCGGAGAACTTCTCGACGCGGACAAGACGTATCGGGCGACGCTTGCACTGGGGGAAACCACCGATACGGCCGATGCCGAGGGGCGGGTGCTGCAAACCCGGCCTGTGATGGTTTCCGCAGACGAGTTGGCGGCAGCGCTGTCGCGCTTTCTCGGCGAGATCGAGCAGGTGCCTCCCATGTACTCGGCACTCAAGCGCGATGGCAAGCCACTCTATGAATACGCCCGGCAGGGTATCGAACTCGAACGTGCTCCGCGTCGCGTGACCATTCATGCGCTGCAACTGCTGTCTCATGATGGCAACAGGGTAGAGATCGATGTTGCCTGTAGCAAGGGTACTTATGTGCGAACCCTTGCCGCCGATATTGGTGAAGTGTTGGGTTGTGGCGCGCACCTGGCGGCCTTACGGCGCACACATATTGCCAATCTCGATGTCGCCCAGGCCATGACGATCGAGCGACTGGAAGCCCTCTCCATGAGCGAGCGTGATGCCTGCCTGGCGCCGGCGGATGCCTTGGTGGCAGTCTTGCCACGAGCCGCTTTGGACGATGCCGAGGTGGCGCGGGTATTACATGGGCAGGCCATCCGCTGGAACGGTCCGGCGGGGGAACGCTGGCGCCTGTATGACGGCGAGAGCTTTGTTGGACTGGCAGCGACCACCGGGGATGGTTGGTTGCAGCCCCGTCGTCTCGTCGCCACCCCGACAAGTTAGCAAAATACTGCCGTAAATTCTTGAGCCTGGAACGGGTTGCGTGTATAGTCTCGCGCTTTCCGTAGCACCGACAACAAGTTACGTTTCGCAAGGAAACAAAGATGGCTATTTCCACTGCCGACAAGGCAAAGATCGTCACCGACAACCAGCGCGCCCAGGGTGATACCGGTTCCCCCGAAGTGCAGGTCGCGCTACTTACCGCCCGCATCAATGACCTGACGGGTCACTTCAAGGCCCACGTCAAGGATCACCACTCGCGCCGCGGCCTGCTCAAGATGGTCAGCCAGCGTCGCAAGATGCTGGACTACCTCAAGGGCAAGAATATCGACAGCTATCGTTCGCTGATCGAACGTCTGGGCTTGAGGAAATAAGGCTGTCCAGGATAAACGCCTCATTTAATTCCGGGTTTCGCGCCATGCGCGAAGTCTGAATGCAAGCGCCGGCATGACTCCGATGGTTTTCCTTCGGGTGGTGCCGGCGTTTTTTTGCCGATGCGGCGATGGCCGCGTGCTGATGAGAAAGGACTCGAAGTGCTGACTGCGATCAAGAAAAGCTTCACCTATGGTGCTCATACCGTCACGCTGGAGACCGGCGAGATCGGTCGCCAGGCCGATGGCGCTGTCATGGTTAACATGGACGACACCGTGGTGCTTGCCACCGTGGTGGCGCAGAGAAGTACCAAACCCGGCCAGGATTTTTTTCCGCTGACTGTCGATTACATTGAGAAGTTCTATGCTGCCGGCCGTATTCCGGGTGGTTTTCTCAAGCGCGAAGGACGCCCCTCCGAGAAAGAGACGCTGATCTCCCGCCTGATCGACCGTCCGCTTCGGCCGCTGTTCCCGGATGGCTTTTACAACGAAGTGCAGGTCATTGTGCATGTGCTTTCGGTTAACCCTGAAGTCGATTCCGATATTCCCGCACTGATTGGCGCATCGGCTGCCATGGCTATTTCCGGCATACCCTTCAACGGTCCGGTTGGCGCCGCGCGCGTTGGCTACGCCAATGGCCAATACATCCTCAATCCAACCAAAGAGCAACTGACGACATCCCAGCTTGATCTGATCGTCGCCGGTACGGCTACGGCCGTACTGATGGTCGAATCCGAGGCACAGCAGTTGTCCGAAGAAGTGATGCTCGGCGCGGTTGTTTTCGGTCACGAGCAGTCGCAAGCAGCGATTAACGCCATCAACGAACTGGTCGAGGCCGCCGGCAAACCCGAGTGGGTATGGCAGGCCGCAGCCAAGGACGAAGCGCTTATCGCCAAGGTTGACGGGCTGGCCGAGGCCGAACTGCGCGAGGCTTATCGAATTACCAGCAAGCAGGCACGTACCCAGAAGTGCCGCGAGGTTTTCAAAAAGGTCACCGATACAATCTGCGCCGGTGTCGGCGCGCCGGATGCCGCTCACGTTGGCAATATCCTTTTCGACCTCGAAGCGAAGATTGTTCGTTCGCAGATTCTCAATGGCGAGCCACGTATCGATGGCCGCGACACCCGCACCGTGCGTCCGATCACCACCCGTAGCGGCGTGTTGCCGCGTACCCACGGGTCGGCCCTCTTTACACGCGGTGAAACTCAGTCGCTGGCCATTGCCACGCTTGGCACCGGCCGCGACGAGCAGATCATCGATGCCGTGCATGGCGAATATCGTGATCGTTTCATGCTCCACTACAACATGCCGCCTTTTGCCACCGGCGAAACCGGCCGTGTCGGCACACCCAAGCGCCGCGAAATCGGTCACGGTCGCCTCGCCAAACGCGCTATTACCGCTGTGTTGCCAAGCGCGGAAGACTTCGGCTACACGATGCGTATCGTTTCAGAAGTCACCGAATCCAACGGTTCGTCGTCGATGGCCTCCGTTTGCGCCGGCTGTCTGGCGCTGATGGACGCTGGCGTGCCGTTGAAGGCACATGTGGCTGGTATCGCCATGGGCCTTATCAAGGACGGTAATCGCTTTGCCGTGCTGACCGACATCCTCGGTGACGAGGATCATCTTGGCGATATGGACTTCAAGGTTGCAGGGACTGCAAACGGTGTCACCGCGCTGCAAATGGACATCAAGATCCAGGGCATCACCAAGGAAATCATGCAGGTCGCGTTGGCCCAGGCCAAGGAAGGCCGCTTGCATATCCTCGACGTCATGAAGGGCGACGTCACGGCTCATCGCCAGGAAGTTTCAACCTTTGCGCCGCGCATGATCACCATCAAGATCAATCCGGAGAAAATTCGTGACGTGATAGGCAAGGGCGGTGCGGTCATTCGAGGTCTTACCGAAGAAACCGGTTGCGTCATCGATATTGGGGAAGACGGCACCGTGACAATCTCGTCGGTCAACGCCGACATGGCCCAAGTCGCCAAGCGGCGTATCGAGGACATCACGGCAGAGGTCGAAGTTGGCAAGATATACGAGGGCGCCGTGCTGCGCCTCCTCGATTTTGGCGCCATCGTCCAGGTGCTGCCGGGCAAGGATGGCCTGCTGCATATCTCCCAGATCGCCAACGAACGCGTCAATGCCGTGTCAGACCATCTCAAGGAGGGGCAAGTGGTGAAGGTCAAGGTCATCGAGACGGATGACAAGGGCCGCATCCGCCTGTCGATGAAGGCGTTACTGGCTGATGCGCCAGCAGTGAGCGAGCCTGCCGCGCGGTAAGACGGCGCAGTAGGCGGCGATATTGCCCAACAAAAACGGACGCCTAGGCGTCCGTTTTTGTTTTCGTGTCTATTGGCGTGGTCAGTGGCGCAGATTGGCGCTATTCGCTATTACTTCGCTAACTGCTTCTCGCGCCGTTCTTCCAGTTCCTTGCAGTCGATGCACATTGTCGCGGTAGGTCTGGCTTCCAAGCGCTTGAGGCCGATCTCGACGCCGCAACTGTCGCAATATCCGTATTCGCCCGAAGCGATCAGGGCGAGTGATTCGTCAATTTTCTTGATGAGTTTGCGCTCGCGGTCGCGATTGCGAAGCTCCAGTGCAATGTCCGATTCCTGGCTGGCCCGATCATTGGGGTCGGCAAACACGGTGGCTTCGTCCTGCAGGGTGTGCACCGTGCGCTCAATATCGTCAACCAGTTCCTGTTTGAGCGATTCAAGGATCTTGCGGAAGTGGGCGTGTTGCTTGCTGTTCATGTATTCCTCGCCCTTCTTGGCTACATAGGGGGGGAAATGTTTGTGCAGGAGATCTTCAGCCATGCTCGGAAATCCGGTTGCGGGGAATCGCGCTTTATAAACCAAAGCGCCGTCTCCCGCAAGTCAAAGCCTTGCCCAAAGAGCAGATTCGATGCCGGGTTATGCCCGCCGCTGCCGCCACCACAATATCAGCGTGGCCAGAGTTGTCACAGCAATGGCGGGGGCCGCGATCAGGTTGAGTGTGTTCCAGCCCTCGCCGGTGATCAGCACGCCTGAGGATAGCGAGGTGATCGCCTGCACGGTGAAGACAAGGAAGTCGTTGAAACCCTGTGCCTTGGCTTTTTCCTCTGGATGGTAGGTTTCAGTCAGTAGCGCGGTGCCGCCGATGTAGAGGAAGTTCCAGCCGACACCGAGCAGGGTCAGCGCCCACCAGAAATGCATTACCGAGACGCCGGTCAGCGCGATGGCGATGCAGGAAAAATTGAGCAGGGCGCCGACGAACATCACGGGCAGAACGCCGAAGCGCCGGATCAGGTGGCCGGTAAAAAAGGAGGGTGCGAACATGCCGATAACATGCCATTCAAGCACGAAGGCCGCGTCGGAAAACGGATGGCGGCAGATATCCATGGCGATGGGCGTCGCCGTCATCAGCAGGTTCATGACGCCGTAGCCACAGGCTGCGGCGAGAACGGCGACGATGAAGGCAGGCTGGCGCGCAATTTCCAGCAGCGGCCGCCCCTTGAGCCTTTGCTCGGCGGCCGACAGCGGCGGGATGTCGAGTCGACTGGCCAGCAGCAGCGACAAAAAGGCGAAGCCGGCCAGCACGAGGTAACTGGCGACGAAGGTAGGTACAAGCAGATCGCGGGTGTACTTCGATAGTTCCGGTCCGATGACACCGCCAATAATGCCGCCGGCCAAGGTGAGTGAAATCGCTTTGCTTTTCCATGTCACATCGGCAGCATCGGCGGCGGCGAAGCGGTATTGTTGGCCGAAGGCGTTATAGGCGCCGGCGAACAGCGTGCCGAGGCAGAGCAGCCAGAAATTGCCAATGGAAACAGCAAAAGCGCCGATCAGCGCGCCGATCATGCCGAGGCCCGAACCGAGCATGAAGCCGGGACGGCGACCGTGTCGCTTCATGAAAAACGCCGCTGGCAGGGTGGTCAACGCCGCGCCGACAACGTAAGCGGTGACCGGCAACGTTGCCATCCATAAAGTCGGCGCTAGCGACACGCCAATCAGGCCATTTACGGCGACCAAAGTGACGCCGTTGGTCAGCAGGAAGCCCTGGGCAATGGCGAGGAGGAGAATGTTGCGGTGGACTGAATTCATCGCGGCAGTCTATCCGACCCATATTTGTGCGATACATCCATCCGGTAGAATCCACCGCCATGACTTATCAACGCATTTTCGATCACCGTAGCCTGTTGGTGCTTCTGAGCCTGCTACTGACGGCGGGTTTCCTCGCTACGTCGATGTTTGGTTATCAAGTTTCGAAACATGCCATTCGCGACACTATTATTGGTCAGGATTTGCCGCTCACGTCGAGCAACATCTACTCCGGCATCCAGAAAGACTTGATACGGCCTGTGCTGGTTTCCTCGACCATGGCGAACGACACTTTCCTGCGTGACTGGGTGGTCAAGGGTGAGGGAAAGGGGGAACGTCAGGGCAAGGACAACATCGGCGATATATCCCGCTATCTGAACGAGGTAAAAGAACGCTACGGCGCCTTCAGTAGTTTCTTCGTTTCCGAAAAGACGTCGATCTACTACACCGGCGCAGGCATTTTCAAGCGCGTTTCACCCACGGAACCTCGCGATGCCTGGTATTACCGAGTGCGCGACATGAAGACGGACTACGAAATCAACGTTGATTATGATCTAGCCAACGCCGATGCCTTGACCATATTCATCAACTATCGCGTCTACGATTTTGCCGGCAATTACATCGGCGCCACCGGCATCGGCCTGACGGTGAATGCCGTGCGCCAACTGATTACCGAATACCAGCAGCGTTACCAGCGCACCATCTACTTTGTCGACGGACAGGGCAAGATCGTTGTCATCGGCAGTCGCATCGACCTCGATACCAATCTGCGCGCCGCCGAGGGCGTGGGTGTGCTAGTCGATCGCATCTTGAAGGAGAAGAGCGGCTATTACCAGTTCAAGGCGAAGGGCGATAATCACATTCTCCACGTTAATTACCTGCCCGAGTTGAAGTGGTACCTGTTCGTGGAGCAGAACGAGGAGACGGCGCTGGCCGGCATTCGCCAGACCCTGTACGCCAATCTTGCCATCAGTCTGGCGGTGACGCTAATTGTTGTGTTCCTGGCGCATCTCGTGGTTTCCCGCTACCAGTCCCGCATCGAGGAAATGGCGTCAACCGACAAACTGACCGGCCTGCTTAATCGCCATGCCTTTACCATCCTCATCGACAAGCTGCTGGCCGCCTATCGCCGCGATCCCAAGCCCATCACCGTACTGCTGGCAGATGTCGATCACTTCAAGTCGATTAACGACCTCCATGGTCACCGGCTCGGCGACGAAGTGTTGGCTGGCATCGCGCGCCTGCTCACGATCACGCTGCGGAGTTCCGACATCGCCGTGCGCTGGGGTGGAGAAGAGTTCCTGGTGGTGTTGCAGAACTGCGATCTGGACGAAGCTAGCCGCGTTGCCGAAAACTTGCGGAAGGCGGTATTCCAGGCCCGCTTCGGCGAGCCCGGCGTTGACGTCACTATCAGCATCGGCGTCGCCAAGTACGTCGGTGTCGAAACGCCCGAGCAGACTGTCAGTCGTGCCGATGGGGCGCTGTATCAGGCGAAGAACGGCGGTCGCAACCGCGTGTGCGTGGCGACAACTAGCACGGCCGACTGATTAATACCGTATCGCTTCAGTGAAATAAAGAAGCCAACTTTCGTTGGCTAATTTATTGATTATTATTGTGTTTTTTGGTGGGCGGTACTGGTTTCGAACCAGTGACCCCTGCCGTGTGAAGACGTCGTAAACACTTTAACTAATTAATAATCAATGCGTTACAGCAACTTTTGTCATAGTAGTACGGAAAGTAGTACACCTACCTAAAGCACAAAACTAACAAATTGGACAAAGCATACAGCCGCTTAA
>JAIFMO010000160.1 GCA_020048435.1 Sulfuritalea sp. | reverse complement strand
GATACCTCCCGAACCGTCCGCCGGAATGACGGGTGACTCGAAAAAATTCATTCCAATTCTGGATAACGGCTATAACCTACAGTAATGTAAGCTTATTTACAACAAATCCGACATCGGAAGAGTGGTGCTCTGTCAGATTATTACTACAAAAGTACGATATCGAACTGCTCCTGTGTATAACTCGCTTCCGCGTGCAGCGACACCTGCTTGCCGATAAAGGCGGACAGTTGGGCCAGCGCCTGCGATTCTTCATCGAGGAAGAGGTCGACCACTGTCGGAGCAGCGAGGATGCGGTATTCGCGGGCGTTGAACTGGCGGGCTTCGCGCAGCAGCTCGCGCATGATTTCGTAGCAGACGGTCTGGGCGGTCTTGACCTCGCCGCGGCCGCCGCAGGTGGGGCAAAGTTCGCACAGCACATGGGCGAGCGATTCGCGGGTGCGCTTGCGGGTCATTTCGACCAAGCCCAGCGCCGTGAAGCCGTTGACCGAGATGCGGGTGTGGTCGCGCGCCAGCGCCTTGTTGAGTTCGGCCAGCACGGCGTCCTGGTGCTCGGCGTTCTCCATGTCGATGAAGTCGAGGATGATGATGCCGCCGAGGTTGCGCAGGCGCAGCTGGCGGGCGATGGATTGCGCCGCTTCGAGGTTGGTCTTGAAGATGGTGTCGTCGAAACTGCGGGCGCCGACAAAGCCGCCGGTGTTGACGTCGATGGTGGTCATCGCCTCGGTCTGATCGATGATCAGGTAGCCGCCGGACTTGAGGTCCACACGCCGCGCCAGCGCCTTCTGGATTTCTTCTTCAACGCCGCGCAGGTCGAACAGCGGCCGCTCGCCGGTGTAGTGTTCCAGCAGGTCGACCAGTTGCGGCATGTATTCCTGCGCGAAAAGGGTGAGTTTGTGGTGGTTATCGCGCGAGTCGACGCTGATGCGCGAGGTATCGGTGGTGACTAAGTCGCGCAGCACGCGCTGGGCCAGGGTAAGGTCGTGATGCAGCAGCGTCGGCGGCTGGGCGCCCTGCGAGCGTTGCGATATTTCGGCCCATAGCCGGCGCAGGTAGGCGATGT
Organism: Sulfuritalea sp.; assembly: GCA_020048435.1. Classification (GTDB taxonomy): domain Bacteria; phylum Pseudomonadota; class Gammaproteobacteria; order Burkholderiales; family Rhodocyclaceae; genus Sulfurisoma. The sequence goes on along the minus strand of JAIFMO010000160.1, from coordinate 7,462 downwards.
CGTTTTTGAGTTCCTCGTCGCTGGCCGTGGTGGCCTGGGTGCGGACGATGAAACCGCAGCGCTCGTCGGCCGGCACCAGCCCCTGAATGCGGGCGCGCAAGGCCACGCGCTCGCCTTCGCCCTCGATGCGTTGCGAGATGCCGATGTGACGATCCTGCGGCAGGTAAACCAGCAGGCGGCCGGCGATGGACACCTGCGTCGACAGCCGGGCGCCCTTGGTGCCGATGGGGTCCTTGAGCACCTGCACGACGATGTTCTGGCCCTCGGTGAGGACATGCTCGATGGGACGGATGCAGCCGTTGCCCTGGCGTTCTTCCCAGATATCGGCGACATGAAGAAAGGCCGTGCGCTCAAGGCCAACATCCACAAACGCCGATTGCATGCCCGGTAGCACCCGGGCGACGCGGCCGAGATAAATGTTGCCGACAATGCCGCGACCGTGGGTGCGCTCGATGTGCAGTTCCTGCACCACGCCCTGTTGCAGCAGGGCGACGCGCGTTTCCTGCGGCGTAAAGTTGATCAGGAATTCTTCGTTCACGATTTCACACCGGGTAGCCGAATAAGCGCAACAGCAGGGTCGTCTCGCACAGCGGCAGGCCGACGATGCCCGAATGCGAACCGCGGATTTCCTCGACAAACATGGCGGCTCGGCCCTGGATGCCATAGGCGCCGGCCTTGTCGAGCGGTTCGCCGGTTAGCGCGTAACGACGGATTTCGTCGGCAGCCAGCACGCGAAAGCGCACTTCGCTGATGCTGGTGCGTTCTTCGATGCGGTCGCCCTGGGCGATGGCTACGCTGGTCAGCACGCGGTGCGCGCGGCCGGACAGGCGGGCCAGGATCACCATCGCGTCCTGTTCGTCGCGCGGCTTGCCGACGATCTCGCCATCGACGTCGAGCGTGGTATCGGCGGCCAGCACCGGGCGCGCCGTCAGCTTGCGCACGGCAATCAGGCTGGCGCCGTGCCCCGCCTTGGCCAGCGCGATGCGGCGCACATAAGCTTCCGGGGTTTCGCCGGCACGAACGTCCTCGTTGGTGCCGGCGTCCTCGCGGCCGCCGCCGCGGAACAGCATGAGGTCGAAATGCACGCCGATCTGGGTGAGCAGTTCGCGCCGGCGCGGGCTCTTCGAGGCAAGATAGATACGGGGCTGGAGATTCATGCAGTGGCGGCAGTTATTCGCAGAGAATCATTCGCGGTGATAAGGATGACCCTTGAGCACGCTGGCCGCGCGATAGAGCGCCTCGGCGAGGATCACGCGCACCAGTGCGTGCGGCAGCGTCAGGCTCGATAGCCGCATCATAGCGCGGGCATCGTTTTTCAGGCGCGGATCAAGGCCGTCGGGACCGCCGACGAGAAAGACGACATCCTCGCCGGCGCCCGACCAGTGGGCCAGGCCCTCGGCCAGATCCTGCGTGCTCATGTCGCGGCCATGCTCGTCGAGGGCGATCAGGTGACAACGGGCCGGCAACGCGGCGCGCAGACGGTCGGCTTCCGCCGCCATCAGGGCGGCGGCCGGCTTGCCGCTGGTGCGTGGCTCGGGCTTGATTTCGCGCAGTGTCAGCGACCATTCGCGCGGCATGCGGCGGGCGTAGTCCTCGAAGCCGGCATCGACCCAGGCGGGCATGCGGGTGCCAACGGCGGCGACGAGCAGCTTCACGCCGTAGCGCTAGCGCCGACTTTTTTGCGGGTCGTCCGCGTGGGTTTGGCCTTCGCCGCGCCGTCCCCGGCGGGCAAACTTGCGCGCGAGACCGGCTTTGCCTGCCAGAGTTCTTCAAGGTTGTAATAGGCGCGAATATTGGGCTGCATCACATGGACGACGATGTCGCCCAGGTCGACCAGCACCCATTCGCCGCTTTCTTCGCCTTCCATGCCGTAGACCTCGCCGCCGGCTTCCTTGATCTTGTCGTGCACGCTGCGAGCGAGCGCGTTGACCTGCCGGTTGGAACTGCCGCTGGCGACGATGATGCGGTCGAACAGCGCGGTAAGCTTGGAGGTGTTGATGACTTCGATGTCCGTGCCCTTGATGTCTTCAAGAGCGGTGACGGCGAGTTTTTGCAGCTTGCGAATGTCCATCTCAGGTACCGTAAAGGTGGTGGTTGCGAATGTAAGCAAGAACACCCGGCGGCAGCCAGTCGCCAGGGTCGTGGCCGGCGGCGAGCAGCTTGCGGGTGGCGGTGGCGGAAACAGTGCCGGCGACGAGTTCGAACGGATAAATGGCGCCGGCGGGCGAAGTGACAAGCCCTGAAAAGTCGGCACTAGCGGTACGGCAATAAAGCTCGGCGAGTTCGGGTGCCATCGCTGCCGGTTCGAGCGGGTAGCCGGGACGGGTGGCTACGGCCAGGTGAGCCAGGGTGGAAATCTCGCGCCAGCGATACCAGGTCGGCAAACCCAGAAAGGCGTCGGCGCCCAGCAACAGCACCAGCGGCCGCCGCTGGCCAAAACGGGCGCGCAGGCGTTCCAGCGTCGGCACGGTGTAGCTGGGTGTTGCCGCCAGCGTTTCGGTGGCATCGACCTCGAAAGCGGCATGACCCGTAGTAGCGATCTTCACCATGGCCAGGCGGTCGGCGCTGGCAGCCACGGGCGGTGTGCGGTGCGATGGTTGGCCGGCGGGAATCCAGAGGACGCTGGCGAGACCGAGTTTGGCGCGGGCGGCAGTGGCGAGCGCGAGGTGGGCGCTGTGCACCGGGTCGAAGGTACCGCCGAGGATGCCTAGGGCGTCCCCCGTGGCCTCAGGCATGTTCGTCGGTATGGAAGATATCGCGATAGGAAAGGTAGACGCTGGCCATGAGCACCGGTGCGATCACAAAAAGCAGCAGCATGCGCAGGGTGACTGAAAACACCTCGAACAGGACCGGCGAGATGGCGCCGGCAACGACGAGGATCAGGCCGGGAATGGCGATGGCGAACATTGCCACCGTCAGGCAGTAAACAGAGAAGGCGCGCCAGTTGCGCAGCGTGGCGATGAGACTGAAAAAGACGGCTTTCCCCGCCGGCACGCCGTCCCAGCCGGTCAGCAGCGGCGCGAACCAGAAGGCCATCAGCACCGGCGCGGCGATGATCAGCAGGCGCGCCAGCATGGCCAGCACCTCGGTGGGATCGGCGTCGGTCAGTACGGCCATGTCTTGCGCGCCGCCGTCAAGCAGGATGTTGATGCCGAGGACGGCCAGCGAGCCGGCCAGTTGCAGTCCGCCCAGCAGCAAGAGGCCATCGCGATGGGCGGCGATGCCGTGGAGGAGCGGGAGTTTGCCGGCGCCCAGTCCCTGTGCGACAGCCCGGCAGGCATTGGCGACGATCAGCGTCAGCAGCGGCAGCAGCAGGGGCGCCAGCAGCGGGCCAATCAAGGGCACCAGGTTGGTGAAGATGACGATGAACAGATAGGCGAACGTCAGCGCCGTCAATAAGGGCGGATTGCGGCGGAAGAGATGGAAGCCGGCAAAAAACCACAGTGCGCCGTGGCGGGCGGGGAGCTGCCGTGCCTGCATTGGTTTTAGAAGGACACGGGTTGGCGGCTGGAAATCAGAAGGTGCCGATGACCCACATCGGTACGCGATTGCCCGAATCGAAGGATTCGCGGCGGGACATCATGCCGTCGCCCTTTTCGTCGATCAGGTAGTAGGGCGTGCCGTGCGGCGGCGTGACCTTGATCATGTAGAGCTTGCCGTTGAGGCGGAACTCCTCGGCCTTGTCGCCACCGCGCTTGGTGATGGTGACCTGCGGCTCCAGCGAAGGATCCATCAGCCCTGGTGGCGGCGGTGGCGGTTCGGGCAGCGCTTGCAGGTCGGCGGGACGATTTTGCGCACTGGCCGTAATAGTCACGGACAACAGCAGGGCGGGAAAAAGGGTACGAAACAGGGTGAGAAGCGGGGTGCGCATGGTGGAGTTCCTAACGGGATGCGGCGATTCTAGCAAAAGCGCCGCGTCGATCGTATTACAGGTTGAGCAGCAGTTCGTGTTCTTCGGGCAGCGGGTCGAAACTGCGCGTTTCATAATGCTTGAAGATGGCGGCGACTACCTCGGCCGGTGTGTCGATGATCTGGATCAGATCCATGTCATCGGCGCAGATCATGGCTTCTTCGACCAGGCGGGCGCGGAACCAGTCGATCAGCCCGCTCCAGAAGTGGCTGCCAACGAGAATCAGTGGCATGCGCGGCGTCTTGTTGGTCTGGATCAGCGTCAGCGCCTCCAGCAGTTCGTCGAGTGTGCCGAAGCCGCCGGGCATCACCACATAGGCCGTGGCGATCTTGACGAACATGTACTTGCGGGCGAAGAAGTGGCGGAAGGTCTGCGAAATATCCTGATAGGGATTGTTCTGCTGCTCATGCGGCAACTGGATGTTGAGGCCGATGGAAACGCCACGACCATGATAAGCGCCCTTGTTGGCCGCCTCCATCACGCCGGGGCCGCCGCCCGATACCACCGAAAAACCGGCGTTGGACAAGAGATGGGCGATTTCCTCGGCCAGCCGGTAGTACTCGGAATCCGGCGCCACGCGGGCGCTGCCGAAGATCGATACCGCCGGCCGCACCGAGGACAGCCGTTCGGTCGCCTCGACGAACTCTGACATAATCCCGAAGATGCGCCAGGCCTCGCGACCCGTGGCGTTGGGCCGTGACAGCCAGGGATCGGCGACATTCGGCAGTTTTTCTTTCGCGCTCATTACCCTCATTTCCCTTTTCTGATTCTCGTTCTTCCACCATGCCCACGCTGCTGCTCGTCGACGGTTCCTCGTATCTGTACCGGGCTTTCCACGCCCTGCCCGATCTGCGCAACAAGTCGAACGAGCCGACCGGCGCAATCTACGGCGTAATCAGCATGCTGCGCCGGCTGGAGGCGGACTATAAGGCAGATTACCGGGCGGTAGTGTTCGACGCCAAGGGCAAAACCTTCCGCGACGACTGGTATCCCGCCTACAAGGCGCACCGGCCGCCGATGCCCGACGACCTTGTCGCCCAGATCGAACCGCTGCACGCCTGCGTGCGGGCGCTGGGCTGGCCGCTGCTGCTGGAAGACGGCGTCGAGGCCGACGATGTCATCGGCACGCTGGCGCGCCAGGCCGCCGCCGCCGGCATCGACAGCGTGATCTCCACCGGCGACAAGGACTTCGCCCAACTGGTCGGCCCGCATATTCAGCTGGTCAACACCATGAGCAACGAGACGCTCGACGCCGCCGGCGTGCTGGCCAAGTTTGGCGTGCCGCCTGAACGCATTGTCGATTACCTGGCGTTGGTCGGCGACGCGGTGGATGGCGTGCCCGGCGTCGACAAGGTCGGCCCCAAGACCGCCGTGAAGTGGCTGGCCGAATATGGTTCGCTCGACGGCATCGTCGCCCAGGCCGACAAGATCGGCGGCAAGGTCGGCGACAACCTGCGCGGCCATCTCGATTTCCTCCCGCTCGGCCGCCGGCTGGTCACCATCGCCTGCGATCTCGATCTGCCGCTACGGGTGGAGCAACTGGCGCCGCAAGCGCACGACACGGCCGCGCTGGCGGAACTGTTCGCCCGCCTGGAATTTCGCACCTGGCTGCGTGAGTTGGAAGCGAACGGCGGCGCTAGCGACGCGGCGGGAAATAGCACAGGAAATAGGGGACAGACCACGTTTTTCGAAGTGCAAAAACGTGGTCTGTCCCCTATTTCTGCTGCCGTACCGCTAGCGCCGACTTTTTCCGCCGAGCCTGATCGAAGTGCCTACGAGTGCATCCTCGACCCGGCGATGCTTGACCGGTGGCTGAAAAAAATCGACGCCGCCCCACTCACCGCGCTCGACACCGAAACCACCCATCTCGACGCCATGCAGGCGCGGCTGGTCGGTATTTCCTTCGCTGTCGCCCCGGGCGAGGCGGCCTACCTGCCGCTGGGTCATGCCTACGCTGGCGCACCCGACCAACTGCCCCTGGCCGTAACGCTGGCGCAACTCAAGCCCTGGCTCGAAGCCGCCGACCGGCCCAAGCTCGGCCAGCATCTCAAGTACGACCGCCACGTCTTCGCCAACCACGGCATTGTTTTGAGCGGTATCCACGACGACACCCTGCTCGAATCCTATGTACTCGAATCGGACAAGCCGCACGACCTCGGCGCGCTGGCCGAGCGCCACGCCGGCCTCAAGACCATCGCCTACGACGACCTCACCGGCAAGGGCGCCAAGCGCATTTCCTTCGCCGATGTAGCTATCGAACACGCTGCCCCCTACGCCGCGGAAGACGCCGATGTCACCCTGCGCGTGCATGAGACGCTGGCGCCGCAACTGGCAGCGGAGACCCAACTCGACCACCTCTACCGCGACATCGAACTACCGGTGGCCGAGGTGCTGTTCCGCATGGAGCGCACCGGCGTGCTGATCGACGTCTTTGCCCTGGCCAGCCAGAGCGAGGAACTCGGCCGCCGTATGCTCGAACTGGAAGCCCGCGCCCATCAGGCCGCCGGCCAGCCCTTCAACCTCAATTCGCCCAAGCAGCTCGGCGAAATCCTCTTCGAGCAGCAGAAACTGCCCGTGCTCAAGCGCACGCCGACCAAGGCGCCCTCGACCGACGAGGATGTACTCGAACAACTGGCGCTGGACTACCCGCTGCCGCGCCTGATCCTCGACTACCGCAGCGTCGCCAAGCTGAAAAATACTTACACCGACAAGCTGCCACGGATGGTCAATCCCGCCACCGGGCGTGTGCATACCAGCTTCTCGCAGGCGGTAGCGGTGACCGGGCGGCTGGCTTCCAGCGACCCCAACCTGCAAAACATTCCCGTGCGCACCGCCGAAGGCCGCCGCATCCGCGCCGCCTTTGTTGCGCCAACCGGTTGCCGTATCGCTAGCGCCGACTATTCGCAGATCGAGTTGCGCATCATGGCGCACTTGTCGAACGATGCCCGCCTGCTCGATGCCTTTGCCCAAGGCGAGGACGTGCATCGCGCCACCGCCGCCGAAATCTTCGGCGTGGCGCCGCTCGACGTCGGCCCCGACCAGCGCCGCGCGGCCAAGGTCATCAACTTCGGTCTGATCTATGGCATGAGCGCCTTCGGCCTCGCCCGCGAACTCGGACTGGAGCGCGCGGCCGCAGCGTCCTACATGGAACGCTACTTCGCCCGTTATCCCGGCGTGGCGAAATACATGGAAGAAACGCGGCAGCAGGCCAAGGAAATGGGTTACGTCGAGACCGTCTTCGGTCGCCGCCTGTGGCTGCCCGAAATCAGATCAAGCAACGCCAACCGCCGTCAGGGGGCGGAGCGCGCCGCCATCAATGCGCCGATGCAAGGCACCGCGGCCGACCTCATCAAGCTGGCCATGATCGCCGTACAAGGCTGGCTCGACGACAAACAGATGCAGTCGCGGCTACTGTTGCAAGTACATGACGAATTGATCCTCGAAGTGCCCGACGACGAAATTGCCGCCGTCCGCCACGAACTGCCGAAGCTGATGGGCGGTGTGGCCAAGCTGGCCGTGCCGCTGCTGGTCGAGGTGGGCGTGGGGGCTAAC
>JAIFMO010000181.1 GCA_020048435.1 Sulfuritalea sp. | reverse complement strand
CGGCAGGTGCAGCGAAAGAAGTGGGCGCGGCGGCGGGAGGCGCTGAAAAAGTCGGCGGTAGCGGTACGGCGGCCCGTGGCGCGGCAGGCCCGCCCGTCAGCGTCGCATCGGTTAGCGTCGAGTCCGTCAATGTCGCATCCGCCAAAGTCACGCCAGCGGCGTCGGTCAGGGTGGCATCGGCCACCGCTGCATGGCCCGCGGCGGCGGCCTCAATGGCGGCGGCAAATTCTTGCGCAGTCTGGAAGCGTTCGTCCGGCCGCTTGGCCAGTGCCTTCTTCATCAAGGGATCGAAGACGCGCGGCACCTGCACGTTGAGGTCGGATGGCGCCGACGGTTCTTCCTTCAGCACCTTGTGCATGATGGTCGTAACCGCGCCGGTGAAGGGCTTCTCGCCGGTGAGGAACTGGTAAAGGATCACGCCGGCCGAGAACAGGTCGGAGCGACCGTCGACCGTCTGCCCCATGAATTGCTCGGGCGACATGTAGGAAGGCGTGCCAAGCACCGAGCCGGCCTGGGTAAGGTTGGACGATTCAATGCGGGCGATGCCAAAGTCGGCCACTTTCGCGGTGCCGTCTTTCAGCAGGATGATGTTGGCCGGCTTGATGTCGCGATGGACGACGCCGTTCTTGTGGGCGTGGCCGAGCGCGGCCAGCAGTTCTTTCATGATGCGCACGATCTCGGGCAGCTTGAAACGCTCGTCGGCGTCAAAGACGTCTTTCAGCTCGCGGCCTTCCATGAATTCCATGGCAATGAATTGGGTGCCGGCGTCTTCGCCAAATTCATAAATTGGCACGATGTTCGGGTGCGATAGCCGTCCGGCGGCCTGCGCCTCGTGGCGGAAGCGCGACAGCGTTTGTTCCGCTTCCGCGCCCTGCAACTCGCCACCCTTGATTGTCTTGATCGCCACCCGCCGCGCGATGCCCGGGTCCCAGCCTTCATAGACGACACCCATGGCGCCGCTACCGAGCTCGCGGCGGATTTCGTACTTGCCGAGTTTAGCGGGCATGCTCATGTTACTTATGCTTCGAATCTATTTCCCACACCAACTTCTGGATCAGGCGCTGAACCATGCCGTCAAGCGTCAGCCCACCCTGCTCACCCGAGGAAACGCCCATGAACGAACCGGTCTTGGCGCCGAGCTCCATTTTCTCTTCCGTGTAGCCGGTGGCCACCTGTTCGGTGGTATTGGCATCCATGATCTTGTAGCGCATGCCGATGATCCAGACACCGGTAGCTTCGCCCGACTGCACCGAGCCGACCACGGTTTCGGCCGCCGAGCCGCCACGACCACTGCCAAAAATTCCAAGCAGCGCGCCGATCGGGCGGCCGTCGAAGCCGGACTGCGCCTGCGCCACGCTCTCGGCCTTGAGCACGTCGAACTTGACTACCCACTGAGTGGTTTTCAGTTTGCCCTTTTTCAGGAATTTGCGCGCCTCGTCGGGATCGCCCAGCGTATAGGCCAGTTGGAATTCCTTCATTAACCCGCCGAGATCAGCCCGTTCGAGGATGCCGAAGTTGGCCTTGCCGAGTTCAAGCTCGCCAAAGTCGGCGATGTTGTTGGGGCCGAACTTCTGTGTAAAAGTGGCATTGTTGCTCTTGATGTCGCCCGGGATAACAACCAGCTGAGGCCCTTTTTTGGCGGCATTGGGATACTGCACGTCCTTGTACATCCCTTTGTCGGCCATGGCATTGGCCTTCTCCGAGGTACTGCTGCCGGCGGTGGGCGACGGATTTTCGAAAGTTGGCTGCGCGAACACAGGCAGGGCAAAAGCGATGGCTAAAACAGATAAGAGCGAGCGATTGAATTTGATCATGGTGACCCCTTGGTGAACGATTTATTTCTTTGACTCGCCCCGGCCCACGCAGTAGCCAGCGACGAGTTGATTGACAACGGCATCGGCCTGTTCGTCGATGAGCTTCAGCGCCATGCCGACCGTATCGGTGCCCGAATAGGAATCGACCCGGGCATTGACGTCGGCCAGCGACTTGGCGCCCGCGGCGAGACTGAATCCCATGTTGACCGCAACTTCGTTTATTTTCAACATGGGATTGATGGCGCTTTGCGAACTGATCATGCCGCGCAGCGTCAGGCTTGCGCCGAGTTTCCTTGCCGCAGCCAACGCAGCGTCCGGATCGTTGCGGAAATGGGCATCGATTTCGGCCTGGGCAATCTGCCGCTTGATCTCAGCCTGGCTGTAAATGCGCATGCCGTAAGCCCGCAGGCGTTTTTCGATGCCGTTGAAATGCAGACTGTAGCGGCCCTGCTCGGCATTGACGCCACTGTTGCCACGCTCGGCGATCAGCACCAGTACCCGTTCCTGTTTCAGACGCTTGCCGCAGGCGGCAGATATTTCGACCGGCGCCACCTTGCCAACCTCGGCTTCCGCCTTGGCCTTGGCTTCCTCTTCGGAAAAACGGAAGGCGTGGGCGCCAGCGGCGGAAAGCAGCAACACAGAATAAAGCAGCGCAGAGAACAAACGCATCGGTAATCCCCTTGGTTCGATGGGGCATTCTGGCAAAAAAAGTGCCGACCCACAATCGGTCGGCACATTTTCGGACACCCGGGCCGGCTTGCCCCTTTTTGCAGAGGCAGCAAGCCGTTGACGTAACCGCGCGAACTCCACCGCGGAATGGGCGTCAAGTGGACATAAATCGCTTACTTGGACAGACATTCCTTCATGAAGGCCTTGCGCTCAGCACCTTTTTTGCCTTTGGCTTCGGTATTGCACGTCTTCATCTTTTCCTGCTGGGCGGCCTTGGCCGGCTGGGCGGTGGCAGCTTTGCCTTCACGCTCGCACTTCTTGATCGAAGCGGCTTTGGCGGCGCCAGCCAGCGGCTTGCCGGCTTTGCTGACGGCCTTGGCTTCGCAGTCGCCTGCGGTGGCTTTAGGCGCCTCGGCGGCAGCCTTGGGCGCTTCAGCAGCAGCCGGCTTGGCGGCAGGAGCAGCGGCAGGAGTAGTGGCAGGTTTAGCGGCTTCGGTCTTGGCGGGGGCTGTAACTACAGGCTTGGCGTCGGCCTTGGCAGGCGCGGCGGCGGGTGCCTGGGCATAAACACCGGTGGCGAAAAGGGCGGCAATGGCAACAGCGATCAGGTTTTTCATCGTGGAACTCCTTGGGGAAATGGCGGCGGTTGCCGTGGTCGATAAACGTGGCGATCCATCGCCAGGTTGACCCGTGGTCAGTAGTTATCGGCAGAATCGCTTTCCAGCGCGCGTTGCTGGCGGTCGAGAAAGTCTTGGGTGCTATCGACGCCGCGCAGGGACAGGATGGTCGAACGCACGGCAGCTTCAAGCAGCACCGCCAGGTTGCGGCCGGCAGCCACGGGCAGCACGAACTTGCGGATGGGCACACCAAGGATGGTTTCGGTCTGGGCGTCGAGGGCGAGACGAATCGCCTCCGGTGCCCCGGCCTGCGGTCGTTGCAGGTAGACGATGAGTTTGAGTTTCATCTTGCGCCGGCAGGCGGTCTCGCCAAACACGGTGCGGATGTTGAGCAGGCCAAGGCCGCGCACTTCCAGGAAATCCTTGAGCAGGTCGGGGCAGCGGCCTTCGAGCGTGTTGGGTGCAACGCGCGAGACCTCGACGACATCGTCGGCCACCAGGCCATGACCGCGCGAAATCAGTTCGAGACCAAGTTCGCTCTTGCCCGCGCCGGATTCGCCCGTGACCAGCACGCCCATGCCGAGCACATCCATGAATACGCCGTGCAGGGTAATGGTTTCGGCCAGTTGGCGCGAAACATATAGCCGCAGGTCATCGATGACCAACGCGGCCGGTAGTGGCGTGGTGAGCAGCGCCGTGCCGCTGGCATCGCATTCGGCACGCACGGCGTCCGGTATGGTGCAATCGTCGGCTACGATCAACGCCGGCGGTTGGGCGCCGAGAATTTCGTGAATGTGCTTTTGCAGCTTGACCGAGGTGTGGCGGTTGGCCCAGGCAATTTCGGGCGCACCCAATACCTGCAGACGATCCGGATGGATTAGGTTGAGATGGCCGACAAGATCGGCTGGGGAAACATCTGCCTGGGAGATCGACAGCGTGCGATCAAGTTTGCCGCAAACCCAGGTGAGATTCAGTCGCTCGCGATTGCGCTCGAATAGCTGCGAAATCAGTAGGCGCGGCATCTAGGCGTCCGCAGGGCCGCAGAATTTATGACCGAAGGAAATCCCTGTGAGACGAGCGTGGAGGGCCACATCTAGCCTTGCCAGTTGGCAAAAAGGGCATGGGTGGCGGCTGCATCGGGCGCAGTGGCCAGTTTCTCGCGGAAGCCGCGGTCAGAGAACATCTGGGCTAGTTCGGACAGTAGTTGCAGGTGGTGCTCGGTGGCCGCCTCCGGCACCAGCAGCACGAAAATCATACTGACGGGCAGACCATCGGCGGCGTCGAACTGCACTGGGGTGGCCAGGCGGAGGAAGGCGCCGCGCGCCTCTTTGAGACCCTTGATGCGGCCGTGGGGAATGGCTATGCCCTGTCCCAGCCCGGTGGAACCGAGCTTTTCGCGCGCGAACAGCGCATCGTACACGCTGCTGCGGGCAACGCCGTGATTGTTTTCGAAAAGAATACCCGCCTGCTCGAAGACCCGCTTCTTGCTGCTGGCATCGAGCCCCACGACGACATCAACGGGAGGCAGGAGATTGGCTATCTGGTTCATGGCAATGGATAACCCGCAAGGAGGCGGGGCGGGGCGCAGTATAACCCCGCCGCCGACCGGTGCAATACTCCCGTTTGAGGCTCGATGGCTGGCTCAAACTACTCTTGCGTGGCGCGCTTGTCGTGCGTGTGGTTACCGGATTTTTCCTTGTGCTTGAGCACCTGGCGATCCAGCTTGTCCTCCATTGCGTCGATGGCGGCATAGAGGTCGGCCTCTTCGGCGACGGCGGTGATGTCCTTGCCCTTCACATGCAGGGTCACTTCGGCCTTCTGCTGGAGCTTGGCGACCGAGAGAATCACATGGACGCTGGTGACCTGGTCGAAGTGCCTGATGACGCGGTCGAGCTTGTTCACCACATAGTCGTGGATGGCGGGGGTAACTTCGATGTGATGTCCAGTGATGTTGATGTTCATGATGTCTCCTCTTCAGAGGGTTTTTCTCAGGTTGACCGGCGGGATGCTCAGGGATTCGCGGTACTTGGCAACGGTGCGCCGCGCCACCACGATACCCTGTTCGCCGAGGACTTCCGCGATTTTCGCATCCGACAACGGCTTGTGGCCATTCTCGGCTGCGACCAGCTGCTTGATCAGCGCCCGGATCGCGGTGGATGAGGCAGCTCCGCCCGTATCGGTGGAAACGTGGCTGCCGAAAAAATATTTGAGTTCGTAGATGCCGCGTGGGCTGGCCAGGTATTTCTGGGTCGTCACGCGCGAAATGGTGGATTCATGCAAGCCGACGGTGTCGGCGATTTCGCGCAGCGTCAGCGGCCGCATCGCCACCTCGCCATGATCGAAAAAGGCGCGCTGGCGGTCGACGATGGCCTGGGCGACACGACCGATGGTATCGAAACGTTGCAACACGTTCTTGATCAGCCACTTGGCTTCCTGTAACTGGCCAGCGAGGTTGCGGCCGCTGCCGTTACGACTTTTCTGCAGGATGTCGGCATAGAGGCGGTTGATGCGCAACCGCGGCATGGCCTCGGAATTCAGGCTGGCCACCCAGTTGCCGCGCGTCTTGCGCACGACCACGTCGGGCAGGATGTAACGGGTATCGATGGCGGCATAGCGCGCGCCGGGCCGCGGATTGAGCGACTTGATCAGCGTCTGGGCTTCGCGCAGGGCATCGTCGTCGCAATCGAGCGCCTTTTTTATCTTGGCGAAATCGCGCGCGGCAAGCTGTTCAAGGTGATTGCGCACGATGGCACGCGCCAGCGCGGAAGTCGGCGTGGGCCCGGTTGCCGCCACGACGGCGGCAAGTTGCAATTCAAGGCATTCGGCCAAGTTGCGCGCACCGATGCCGGTGGGATCGAAATTCTGCAAATGCCGCAGCGCGATTCCAAGTTCCTCCAGCAGTTCTTCGACGTCAACCTCGGCATTGTCGAGCAAGGCCTCAACCAGTTCTTCGAGGCTTTGCGCGAGATAGCCGTCGTCATTGAGCGCCTCGACAAGAAAGGCCACCATGGCCCGCTCGCGGGCGTTCAACTGGGTCAGCGCCAATTGTTCATGCAGATGATCGCGCAGGCTGGTGGCGGCCGCCTGGATGTCGCCGACGTCGACATCGTCGCCATCGTCGTTGTGCTCTCGCGATGCGTGGGTCGGCGTCCAGTCGTTGCCCCAGCTATCGTCCGCGTCCGCGCGCTCGGTGGTAGGCGCTTCGGTGGGCGCCTCGTTCGCCCCGCCGGCCTCGGCCGCCTGCTGCTGGCTGACGGACATCTCGGTGGCGGGCGTAAAGGCCGGCGCTTCGTAAATCTCCTCGCGTTCGAGCAGCGGGTTGTCTTGCAAGGCCTGCTCAATCTCGGCGTTCAACTCCAGCGTCGACAACTGCAACAGCCGGATCGACTGCTGCAACTGCGGCGTCAACGCGAGGTGTTGCGAAAGCCTGAGCTGGAGCGCCTGTTTCATTACATTTTGAAGTGCTCGCCAAGATAGACCCGGCGCACACTTTCATTATCGATGATCTCGGCCGGATGTCCAGCCGCCAGCACCTCGCCGGCGTTGATGATGGTGGCGCGGTCGCAGATGCCCAAGGTTTCCCGCACGTTGTGATCGGTGATCAACACGCCGATGCCGCGTTCCTTGAGAAACTTGATGATCTTCTGGATATCGAGCACCGCGATCGGATCAACGCCGGCGAACGGCTCGTCGAGCAGGATGAAGCGCGGGCTGGTGGCCAGCGCCCGGGCGATCTCGACCCGGCGCCGCTCACCGCCCGACAGCGAGATGGCGGCGCTATCCTTGATATGGTTGATGTGCAATTCCTGCAATAATTCGTCGAGCCGCTCTTCCAGCTTGTCTTTTTCAAGATTCTGCAATTCCAGCACGGCGCGGATGTTGTCGGCGACAGACAGCTTGCGAAACACCGAATTTTCCTGCGGCAGGTAAGACAACCCCAGCCGGGCCCGGCGGTGTATCGGCATATGGGTAAGTTTTTCGTCGCCGATGAGGATCTCGCCACCGTCGGTGGCGACCAGGCCAACGATCATGTAGAAGCAGGTGGTCTTGCCAGCGCCGTTGGGGCCGAGCAAACCGACCACCTCGCCACCCGCCACCTCGAAGGAGACATCCTTGACGACGGTCCGCGTCTTGTATTTCTTGCGCAGGTTGTGGGCGCTCAGCGTGGTCATTCGACCGGCTCCATGGGTTCTTGCAGCAGCCGGCGGATCACGTCTGACGCAAAGCCACGCGATTGCAGAAAGCGCGCCTGCCTTGCCCACTCGCGCGCATCGGCCGGTACGGTGGTGAATTTTCGCGTCCAGATTTCACGGGCACGGCCAATCTCGTCCGTTAATCCGGCCACCTGTTCCTCGATCAAGTCGCCGGCCACGCCCTTGGTACGCAGTGTTTGCCGCAGCCGGGCAGCGCCGAAGCGCGTGGCGTGACCGCGCAGGTAGCTTTCTGCAAAGCGCGTGTCGGACTGTAGTCCACTACGTTCCAGATCGGCGAGCACGATATCGATTTCTTCAGGCGTGCCATGAGCCGCGAGTTTATCGAGCAGTTCGGCGCGCGTATGCTCGCGCCGCGCCAGCAGCCTGATGGCCCGACTCCGCAGTTCATTCACACCGGTTCATTCACTGGCCTTGGCGGCGGGCGCGGCGGCAACCGCACCGCCCACTAGCGCGGTCACGCCAACGGCTTCGCGCACCCGGTTTTCGATCTCGATCGCCATCGCCGGGTGCTCGCGCAGAAAGTCGCGGGTCTTGTCCTTGCCCTGACCGATCTTCTCGCCCTTGTAGGAGTACCAGGCGCCCGATTTTTCGACGATTTTGTGCTCGACGCCGAGTTCGACGATCTCGCCCTCACGCGAAATTCCCTCGCCGTAAAGAATGTCGAAACGCGCCTCGCGGAAAGGCGGCGCCACCTTGTTCTTGACCACCTTGACCTTGGTCTCGTTGCCGATCACCTCGTCGCCGTTCTTGATGGCGCCGGTACGGCGGATGTCCATGCGCACCGAGGCATAGAACTTGAGCGCGTTGCCGCCGGTGGTGGTTTCGGGGCTGCCGAACATCACGCCGATCTTCATGCGGATCTGGTTGATAAAGATCACCAAGGTGTTGGTGCGCTTGATGTTGGAGGTCAGCTTGCGCAGCGCCTGCGACATCAGACGCGCCTGCAGGCCGGGCAGCTGGTCGCCCATTTCACCTTCGATTTCGGCGCGCGGCGTCAGCGCGGCGACCGAATCGATCACGATGCAATCGACGCCGCCGGAGCGGACCAGCATGTCGGTGATCTCCAGACCCTGCTCGCCAGTGTCCGGTTGTGAAATCAGCAGGTCGGGCACCTTCACGCCGAGTTTGGCCGCATAAGAAGGGTCGAGCGCGTTTTCAGCGTCGATGTAGGCGGCGACACCGCCCGCTTTTTGAATCTCGGCCACGACATGCAGGCACAGCCGAGGGCAATATCAAGCCCCAGCGAGCCGGTGGAAACGGTCTGGATATCGTCCGTGGCGAGGCCTTCGCCCATTTTCATGATGGAGCCCTTGCCGAACTGCTTCTCGATCTGGGCCAGGGCGGCCTGCAATGCCTTGCTCTTGTTTTCGTCCATGTTCGTTTCCTCTTGAATTCGTAAAATTATGGCACAGTATTTGCCAGCCTCAGCAGACCATGCAGGGCATGGACGACCGATTGCCGCCGGATAGCCTCGCGATCACCCTCAAATTGGCAGCGTTCACCTGCCGGCGACTGCCCGCGCATGCACCAGGCGAAGCATACGGTGCCCACTGGCTTGTCAGGTGAGCCACCCGTCGGCCCCGCGACTCCGGTAATTGCCAATGAAATCAGTGCATTGGAGTTTTCGAGGGCGCCGGCGGCCATTTCGATAGCGGTTTCCGTGCTGACCGCACCGTATTTTTCCAGCGTTTCGGCACGGACACCGAGCATGGCGACCTTGGCAGCGTTGGCGTAAGTAACAAAGCCGCGCTCGAACCAGCCGGAACTACCCGCCGTGTGAGTGATCACTTGCGCCGCCCAGCCGCCGGTGCAGGATTCGGCTGTCGCCACCAAAAGTCGGCGTTGGCGACACGCCTGTCCAACAGCCTCGGACAGCGCGACGAGATCGGCTTCCATCTAAAACAGCACGATCTTGGCTATGGCCAGCGTCAGCACGGTATAGGCGGCGGCGATAACGTCGTCCATCATGACGCCGAAACCATTCTTGACCTGACTGTCGAACCAGTTGGCCGGTGGCGGCTTGACGATGTCGTAGAAGCGGAAAAGCAAGAAGGCCGCCGTTTGCCAGGCCAAACCGGGATAAGAAAGGTAGACGCCGTGGGGCGTGGACACCACGGCAGCCGGCACGAACAGCAACACCGCCCAGAAAGGCACGATCTCGTCCCAGACGATGGCGCCATGATCGACCACGCCCAGGTGTTTGCCGGTGAGGTGAGCGCACCAGACGCCGAAACCGAACATGAAGAACAGGAACAGGGCGAAATTGGGGTCGCCGGGATAAACCAGCCGCAACAACGGAAAAGTTGCCCAGGCGAAGGCCGTGCCGGCGGTACCCGGGGCAAAGGGCGACAGTCCGCTGCCCAGACCGCAGGCGACGAAATGGGCGGGGTGAGAAAAGAGGAAGCGGAGCGAGGGGGGTGGGAGCTTGGCCATCGGTATAGGTTACGCGAAATGCTCGTAGCCGCGGCGGCCGAGGGAAACGGGCTGATTGTCGGCATCGACCGCATCGATGCGGCCGACCTCCCCTGCATGGATGATTCCAATGCAAGTGAGGGCTAACTTGAGGGCATCGGCAAGGGCGACGATGTCGGCGTGGCGACTGGCCGGCGTCGTGAAAACGAGTTCGTAATCGTCGCCGCCCGCCAGATAGGCGTCCCAAAAAGTCGGCGGTAGCGGTACGGCAAGCCGCAGGCTGGCGGCGACGCCCGAGGCGGTGAGCACATGACCAAGGTCGGCGAGGAGGCCGTCGGAGACGTCGATGGCGGCGGATGCCAGGCCGCGCAGGGCGAGGCCGAGTTTGACGCGCGGTTGCGGCCGCTGAAGTGCCGCGAGGCAGTTGGCGAGCGCCGGCTCGCTCAGAACGGTGCGCCCTTGCAAGTGGGCGAGCCCCAGCGCGGCGCGGCCGGGTTGGCCCGAGACCCAGATCTCGTCGCCAGCCTGGGCACCCGAACGCAGCAACGCCTGGCCCGTGGGCACCTCGCCGAAGATGGTGACACAGAAATTGAGCGGCCCCCGGGTGGTGTCGCCGCCGATGATGTCGATGCCAAATTCATCGGCACAGGCGAAAAATCCTTGGGCAAACTGCGCGATCCAGGTTTCGGTGGCTTCATTTTCCACTCCGGGCAGCGCCACTGCCAGCAGCGCCCATCTTGGCTGCGCGCCCATCGCCGCCATGTCCGACACATTGACGGCCAGCGTCTTCCAGCCGAGGTCCGCGGCGTTGGTATCGGGCAGGAAATGGGTGCCGGCGACCAGCATGTCAGTCGAGATCACCAGTTCCATGCCGGACGCGGGCCGGATCAAGGCGCCGTCGTCACCGACGCCGAGCACCGTGTGACGGGTCGGACGCGTGAAGTAGCGGTTGATCAGGGAAAACTCGGACAACCGTGCGGGCGAATCAGCGGAAGGCATGCCGTCCCGGTCGCGACGCGCCTAGCGGCGGACAGCCTCGCCCGGCCGCAGTTGCAGCGCCAGCTTGTCGAGCACGCCATTGACGAACTTGTGGCCATCGGTGCCGCCGTAGGTCTTGGCTAGTTCGATGGCTTCGTTGATGATGACGCGGTAAGGGGTTTCGGGGTGGTGCTTGAGTTCGCAGGCGCCGAGCAGCAGGATGCCGCGCTCGATCGGCGAAATGTCGTTCCAGGCGCGATCAATATGAGGCGCCAGCAATTCACTCAGGGCCGCGTCATCCTTGAGCACGCCGTCGAGCAAGGTGTCGTAAAGGGCGCGGTCGGCCCTGTCGAAGCCGGCCACGCTCTCGGCCTGGGCGATGATGGCGGCGCTGTCCTGGCCGCCGACCTGCCACTGGTAGAGACCCTGCACGACGAATTCGCGCGCGCGGCGGCGCGGCGCGCTGGACGGCCGGTTTCCCGTCCCCCGCCCTGCGGCAGGGCGCGACGCGGGTTCGCCGTCGCGCGCTTTACTCTCGGCGCTGCTCACATGAAGGCACGCAACAGATTGGCCATCTCGACGGCGGCCTGGGCGGCTTCGGCGCCCTTGACCGACATGCGCTCCAACGCTTGATCGTCGTTTTCGGTGGTCAGTACGCCGTTGGCGATGGGAATGCCCATGGCCAGTTGGGCGTCGACGATGCCGCGCGCCGACTCGTTGGAGACGACTTCAAAATGATAGGTTTCGCCGCGCACCACGCTACCAAGCGCGATCAGCGCGTCGAACTTGCCGCTCTGCCCCATCGTTTGCAGCACCAGTGGCAGTTCCAGCGCGCCGGGCACGGTGGCGATGGTTACCTTGTCCGGAGCGACGCCGAGCTTGGCGAGTTCCTGGCAGCAGGCCGAGAGCAGGCCTTCGCAGATGTCGCGGTTGAAGCGACTCATGACAACGCCGACGCGCAGGCCGGCGCCGGACAAATCAGGATCTATTTCGCGAATGTTGTGGCAGCGGGTCATAGTGATTTTGCTTCGTCGGGGGAAAGATAGCCGCACACTTCGAGTCCGAAGCCGGCCATGCTGGGCATTTTACGGGGGCTGGCCATCAGCCGCATCTTGCCGACGCCAAGTTCACGCAATATCTGCGCGCCGATGCCGTAAAGACGCGGATCCCATTTGGCGGCGGGGCGACCGCCCTGGGCGGGATCGCTTTGCAGCGC
>JAIFMO010000045.1 GCA_020048435.1 Sulfuritalea sp. | reverse complement strand
TTCGCGCACCAGTTCGTCGTGTTGCGGCTGGGCGCCGAGCATGCTGAACAGGGTCAGCATGGTCAGGCGACCGGCATCCTCGTTCCATTTTCTGTCCTGGCGAACGATGGCAAGCAGGCTCTCGAAGGCGCCACGGTAGTCCATGGCCACGGCCAAGGCGTTGGCCAGTTTAAGACGGGCATCAAGGTCAGCGGGATTGGCGGCGATAGCCGTGTGCAGTTCGGCTACGTCGATGCCGCTGCCGGCCGTGGCAAGTTGCAGGCGGGCGCGCAGCGATTCGACGCGGGCCTTGTCGCGCGCCCTGTCGGCGACGAGGCCGAGTATTTCCTTTGCTTCGTCGAGCGCATTGGCTTCAAGACTCATCTCGACGAAATCGAGGTAGGCGATGTCATTGGTCGGATCGAGGTTGATGGCCTCGGCCATCAGTTTGCGGGCGCCGTCGAGATTGCCGTCGGCATGGGCGGCCAGCGCTTCTTGCCGCAGGGGCTCGGCGGGCGAGGGTATCAGCCGTTCGAGAAATTCTCGTACCTGGCCTTCGGGCAGTGCGCCGGTGAATTCGTCGACCATCTGGCCACCAAGAAAGGCCTTGACGGCGGGGATACCGCGCACGCCGTAACGCGCCGACAGTTCCTGGTTTTCGTCGGAATTGACCTTGGCAAGGATGAATTTGCCGCCAAATTCGTCGGCCAGCTTTTCGAGTAGCGGTTTGAGGATGCGGCAGGGTTGGCACCAGGGTGCCCAGAAATCGACGAGGACGGGTACGTCCAGCGAGGCGGCGAGCACCTTTTCATCGAAATCGGCAACGGTGACATCGTACGCGTGATTGGCCATCTGGAATCTCCGTGGATATCCGCAATCAGGCGCGGATCATTGATCTGGCTTGAACCAGGCCAGTTTGGAATGCAGTTTGACGACTTCACCGATCATGATCAGGGTCGGCGCCTTGAGCTGGGCTTGTTCGGCCAATTGCGGCAGGGTGGACAGCGTGCCGGTGACGACGCGATGGTTGGGCGTCGTGCCCTGCTGCACGATAGCGGCAGGCCAATCGGGCGGCAGGCCGTGCTTCATCATCTGCTCGCACAGATAAGGCAGTCCATGCAATCCCATGTAGATGATGACGGTCTGGCGGGGGCGGGCGAGGCCATCCCAGTCGAGATTCATGGTGCCATCCTTGAGATGGCCGGTCACGAAAACGCATGCCTGGGCGTAGTCGCGGTGAGTCAGCGGAATGCCGGCGTAGGCGGCGACGCCGGCTGCGGCGGTGATACCCGGTACAACCTCGAAGGCTACCTGGTGGGCGAACAGTGTTTCGACTTCTTCGCCGCCACGACCAAAGGTGTAGGGGTCGCCGCCCTTGAGGCGCACGACACGTTTGCTCTGCCGGGCCAGATTGACCAGCAACAGATTGAGGTCATCCTGGGGCAGGGCATGGTTGCCTCGCTCCTTGCCGGCGTAGATGTGTTCGGCATCGGTACGGGTCAGGGCGAGAATGTCGGGCGATACCAAGTTGTCGTAGACCAATACATCGGCCTCACGGATGAGGCGGGCGGCGCGTTGGGTGAGCAATTCGGGGTCGCCAGGGCCAGCGCCGACCAGATAGACGGTGCCGGGTTGAGCGGGCAAACGGGGCATGCTGGACATGGTTCGTTCGATTTGATAACTACGCTCAGCTACAGCCGCCGTTGCTGCTGCCGCTGCCGCCACTGCCACAGGAGCCGCAACCGTTGCTGCGACTGGCGCAGCCGGAGGTCATCGGAGGCGGTTCGTTGGGGTTGAAGAATACGAACTGGAATTCGCCTGGATTGATTTCGACAAAGTCGAGCGTGGTACCGGCGAGCAGTTTCTGGCTGTGCGGTGAAATCAGCACGGTAAGGCCGTTACATTCGATCTTGTGATCGTTTTCGCGCTCTTCATCAAAGCCCATGCCGTAGGCTATCTCGCCATCCTCGTCTATCTTGGCAGCAACACGCAGCATCGGCATTTCTTCTTCATTACCGGGTTTCATGTCGAATTGACTCTGGGCGGCACCCAGTATCTGTTCGGCGGCGGTGTCTGTCATGGTTAGCATCAACAGGTCTCCTTCAGGGCTCATTGGTTTTGACAATTGCGGACGTGCTGCACAAATTGGGCTGGCCAGTCGCAACCGGCGGTGGCGCGCAGGTGGGTGTAGGACGCGAGCAGGTTCTTGTAGATGATGCCGTCGTGCTTGCCGTCAACCCCATGGCCGCGATTAACTTTATAAGCATAGCGGGTGTCGGCGGGCAGGTTCTCGATGCTTGAATAGTGAAACTCGTGGGCATGCAATGCGGTGGGCGCGGTGCTGCTGCTGACATTATCATTGTCACTTTTGGTCTTGTTTGTATTGGGCCAGGGGTGATCGCGGGTCGGTTCGATGATGACGTAGCCGCGTCCGACGGGCTTTGCATTCATCACCACATCACCGGTAATGACGCCGACCATGTGGTGCCGCTTGCCTTTCCATGCGATGGAGCGCGAAAGGTACATGAGTCCGCCGCACTCGGCGTAGGCTGGCATACCGGCGTCGATAGCAGCGAGAATTTCATTGCGTAGCGTGGAATTAGCTTCAAGTTGCGCGATAAAGCTTTCGGGAAAGCCGCCACCGATGAAGATGCCGTCGCATTCCGGCAGGTGAGAATCGTGCAGGGTATCGAAGGCTAGCAGTTGCGCACCGGCGGCAACCAATGCAGCGAGATCGTCGGCGTAGTAGAAGCCGAAAGCGGCATCGCGGGCGATGGCAATGCGCACGGGTGGCGAAGCAGCGGCAGGCAGGGAATTAGGTGCAGGAGGGCGGGGAACGATATGTTGGGGGGCAGGGGTAAGAAGTAGGGAGGGTAGGGCGGTATCCGTGACAGAGACCGCGAGCAGGCGATCAAGGTCGACCTGCCGAGCTACGATTTCAGCGATATCGGCCACATGGCGTTCGGCTGCGGTGGCTTCATTGGCGGGCATCAGGCCGAGGTGGCGCTCGACCAAGGCCAGGCGGGGATCTTCCTGCACGGCACCAATCACGGCGACGTCAGTGTAGTACTCGATGACCGCTCGGAGTTTTGATTCGTGACGCTGACCGCCAAGGCGGTTGAGAATCACGCCGGCGATCCTGATGTCGCTATCGAAGGCTTGGTAGCCGAGAATTAGCGGGGCGATGCCGCGAGTCATGCCGCGGGCGTCGAGTACCAGTATGACCGGCAGGTCGAGCAGCTTCGCCAAGGCGGCGTTGCTGTTGGAGCCCTTCAGATCAAGACCATCGTACAGTCCCTTGTTGCCTTCGACGAGACAGACATCGGCATCGTGGCCATACCGGGCAAACTGGTCGCGAATTTCGTCATTGGGTGAAAGGAAAAAATCCAGATTGAAGCAGCTACGGCCCGCTGCCAAGCCCAACCAGAGCGGATCGATATAGTCCGGCCCCTTCTTGAATGGCTGCACCGACAAAGCCTTGCCGTCCCGGTTAAGCGCGCGAAGCGCAGCTGCCATGCCTATGCAAAGAGTAGTCTTGCCGGAAGACTTGTGCGCGGCGGAAACGAGAAACCTGTGCATCGGTGGCGTAGGCAATGGTGGTACGGCGCGGAATCAGCGGCGTCTAAAACACTTCTTGTCCGCTTGGCGCGAAGGGCCGTAGTGGTCCTTCGCGCCAGCCCTCGAATTATTCGAGGATATGGCCACCGCCGTCCAGCACGGTGACGTCGTCGTTTGGCAGGAAACGCAACGAACGGACGCCGAGTACCGTGATGGTGAATGCAATACCGAGGCCGCCGAAGCCGAGGAGTATTTCAGGTAGCGACGGTACATAGGTGTCGATCTTGCCATCCATGAACGTACTCGTTACTTCCATGCCAGGGAAGATATCCAGCGGGTACAACTGGCCGCCAATGATGAATACGTAGAGGAAGCTGAAAGCGCCGACGATAGCGAGGCCGGAGGCGGCACAGACGGCCAGCGGACGAGGCCAGATATCTGGATGGAAGAGCATGAAAAGCGGCAGGATGGTGCCCAGGAAGACATAACCCAGCCAGAAAATGACCGTGATCGTGCCACCGTTGAGGAGGATGAAACTCTCGAATCCTGTCTGCTTGGCAAAATAGATATTGGTCAAGTGGTAGACAATGACGAAATAGGCAGAAGCAGCAATGAAGATCCCGAGCAAATTCTTCAGCCGGGCGCGGATGGAGACATCGATCATGATGTCGCACCAGCCGAACATGACGCGCTGGACGATCATGAAGGCCGCCAAGCCCCAGGCGAAAGACATCACGATGAACATCGGCGGCAGGATGGCGGAGTGGTAGGCCTGGCGTGCAACGACGAAGGCGAAAATCGAACCCGTGCCCGTCGTCAGCGCGATACGCCAAAAGAAAGCGGCAAATCCGGCGTATTTGGAATACTGGTTCATGGGCTTGTCCATCAGTGTCCACAAATAGAGGCCCACGATGCCAAAAAAGCCAGGATAAAGAACGACGTTCCAGCCAAACACCGAAGTCGGGTTGAAGTGGGTCATGGCAATGATCAGGCGGTCGGCGCGGCCAAGATCAAGCATGATCACGGCCAAACCAGCGGCAAGCATGGCGATGGCGAGCATGCCCGAAAGCGGGGCGCGCGGTTTATACATCTTCTTGCCGAAAACAGAGCCGATAGAGGCGACGTTGAGCACGCCCGAGGCGGCAACGATCAGGAAGATGGCGAAGACGTGCGGCAGACCCCAGAACACCTGGTTGTTCATGCCGGTGACGACATGGCCGTGGTGCTCCATGTAATAAGCCGAACCGAGGCCGAGGGCGCTGATCAGGGCGCCAACCGCCAAGACGACGTAGAAGAGGTAAATCTTCTGCGGATGGTATTGCTCAAGTCTAATGTGCTGGTGCTGGATTTCCATGGCCTTCAGATTCCTTGGTAGCGCACGCCAAGATCCAGCCTGAGATCGGCGCGAATCTGGGTGGTGGCGGTCTGGGCGATACGGCGCGCAATTTCGCTGCTGGGATCGTTGAGGTCGCCGAAGATCATGGCATGGTGGCCAGCCTTGGCGCAGGATTCGACGCAAGCCGGGAGTTGGCCCTTGTCAATGCGTGTCACGCAAAAATTGCAGGACTCTACGCAACCCTGGCCACGAGGTACTTCCGGATTCTGTCCGGTCAGTGGCTGATGGACAAAGGAGCGAGCTTTGTAGGGGCATGCCATCATGCAATAGCGGCAGCCGATGCAACTGTGACGGTCGACCAGCACAATGCCATCGGCGCGTTTCATCGAAGCGCCGGTGGGGCAGACATCAACACAGGGAGGTTCGGCGCAATGCTGGCACATCATCGGCAAGGAAAAGGTGTGACCGCCTTTTGCTTCCTTGACTTCGATCTTGCGAATCCACTGCGAACCCTGTCGCACATCCGCAACTTTTTCATTGATGTTGTTTTCGGTGGCACAGGCCTTGACGCAATCATCGCATCCGGCCGTGCATTTGTTGGTGTCGATCAGCATGCCCCAGCGCACCAGATTGCTGGCGGCTTCTCCTGGTGGGCGGGTGGGCGCATTGGCTTGAGAAACTTCGATCAGGTGGATGCCTGGGGCTATCACGGCCATGCCACCCGCCGCAGCGGCGGCGCCAATGAATTTGCGGCGCGATGCACCGCCCGTATCGTGTTCTTGCTCGCTCATCACTTGGCTCCCGCTGTGCTGGCGTGATCGGCCGGGAGTGCGGTCGTCGCCTTGTCGGCCTTATAGTTGGCCTGTGGCTGGTGACAACCCCAGCAGTCAAGCTTTACCGCGACAAAACTGTGGCAAGCCTGGCAGAAGTTCTCGTTTGAGCCTGTCACCGATCCGGTCGATTTGCTGGCATGGCATTCGATACAGCCGTTAAGGCTGGTCTTCATGCCACGAACACCCTCACGCAGGGTCTTGTTGCGCGTGTGTTTAAGCATGTCCATGTGGTTGCGCCGCATCTCATCGACGGGTGCTACACATTTTCCAGGATTCTCGATAGTGATCGCGGGCTTGGGAACGCGGCTTTCGCCGGCGACGGCCCCGGTGGAGCAAAGGGTCGCGACGGCCGAGAGCACGCCAACAGCAAGACGGAAGATACGCAGCATGTGACTCGCTCGATTCTGATTACTCGCCTAAGCCCATCTGGATGTAGCCGGTCGGGCAGACATCGTGACAGATATGACAGCCGATGCACTTGTCGTAGTCGGTGGCGACATAGCGACCCGTGGTGGCTTCGGTCTTCTTGACGCGATAGACGGCGGTTTGCGGACAATATACGACGCAGTTATCGCACTCGAAACAGAGGCCGCAGCTCATGCAACGCTTGGCTTCACCGACCGCTTGCTTATCGTCCAGGGGATCGAGGCGCTCCTCGAAGTTGCCGAGTGCAGACTCCTTGTTGAGGTGCGTGATGTGGCGGAGGTTGCGCGGCGTGTATTGGAAGTGGCCGAGGAACAGTTCGTCGTGCGGAATGACATAGCGGTCAGAACGGTTTTCGTAGTTGTGGACCGCGCCTTTGCTGCTGTCAGTTCCTCGAACTGGCTCATCAATCTCGCCAACGGGCGTGCCTTTTTCAACCAGCTTGCGCATCAGGTCGAAGACATGCACGTCGATCTTCGGCCGACGACCGGCTTCGCTGCCTTGGAGGAACTGATCGATACCATCGGCGGCGATAGCGCCGTGGCCAACGGCCGTGGTCAGCAGGTGGGGACGCAATACATCACCGCCGGCATAGACACCGGGCTTGCCGGCAACCTGGTAGTTCTTGTCGGTACTGACGCCGCCCTTGCCGTTGTTGAATTCGTCGAGACCGGCGAAATCAACCATCTGGCCGATGGCGGAGACGATCAGGTCGCAGGGAAGATCCTTTTCCGAGCCTTCGATCTTCTTGATCTCAAGTTTGGGGCCAATCATCTTGGCTTCGCACTGGCAGACGCGCAGGGCTGTGGCGCGTCCATCGGCGCCCTTGATTACGGCAACCGGCATCCAGCCGCCCATGATGTCGATGCCTTCAGCCTGGGCATGATCAAGTTCCCCCTTGCTGGCCAACATCTTGTCGATGGGGAAAACCGAGGTCAGAACCACATCGGCACCCTTACGCATCGAGATGTCGGCAACGTCCTGGGCCATCTGGCCGGCAATAGCCCCTTCCCAATCCGTGGGCTTGGCCTGGTCGATGTGACCAAGACGGCGGGCAACGGTGGCGACGTCCATCGATGTATCGCCGCCGCCAACAACAACGACGCGGTGGCCGACGGTTTTCAGGCGGCCATCGTTGAAGGCCTTGAGGAAGGAGGTGGCGGTAACGACGTTGGAGACGTTGTCGGCACCTTCAGCCGGCAAAGCACGCCCACCCTGGGCGCCGAGGCCAAGGAATACAGCATCGAAATCCTTGCGAACCTGCTCCATGCTGATATCCACGCCAACCTTGCACTTCAGCTTGACTTCAACGCCGAGGTCGAGGATGCGCTGGATTTCGGCGTCGAGGATATCGCGCGGGGTGCGGTAGCCCGGAATGCCATAGCGCATCATGCCGCCGAGGAATTCATGGTCGTCAAAGATGGTAACGCCGTGGCCCTTGAGGGCCAACTGGTAGGCTACGGAAAGGCCGGCGGGACCGCCGCCGAGCACGGCTACTTTCTTGCCGGTCAGTTTTGTGGGCTTATTGAATTGGAGCTTGTTGGCGATGGCGTATTCGCCAAGGAAGTGCTCGACCGAGTTGATACCGACGTGGTCTTCGACCTGATTGCGGTTACAACCGGTTTCGCAGGGGGCCGGACAGACGCGGCCCATGACGGCAGGAAGGGGGTTGGCTTCGGTGAGACGACGCCAGGCATATTCCTGCCACGGCATGATCGGCTTGCCATCCGCACCCATCGGAGGTTTTTCGACTCCGCGGACAATATTCAGATATCCACGGATATCCTCGCCGGATGGGCAGGAGCCCTGGCAGGGAGGTGTGGACTGAACGTAGGTCGGGCACTTGTATGTCCAGCCGGCACTGAAAATCTGATCTTGCCAACGCTTGAACTGAGTATCGCCCTCCTTGTACTTGCGGAAAGTCAACTTCTCGGTTTGGCCTTGGGGCTGAGTTTGGTTGGTCGCTGACATCGTTGTCTCCGTAGTAATCGCTATTTGTTTATAGGTGTCAGAAGATTCTCTACTGCTTGTCGCCCAGTACGATGGCGGTGCTTACTAGTTGATGCACACCACCGACCATGCGCATGTTGAAACCGTAATAGGGCAGAACCTTGGAAAACTGCGCTTTGCAGATCGCACAAATCGTCGCCATGAAATTGACGCCATGCTGGTCGACCCGCCGCCGCCGCCACCGCAGCAGAAGGTTCTTTCACGAACCGTAGCCACGTCCATTTCGACGAAGTTGTTTGCCACTGCCTTGACGATGTTGCGTGGGATGTCGAACTGGCCACCGGGATAGTCGCCCATGCGCGAAGCGCGGGCGACGTTGCAGGAGTCGTGGAATGTAATGATGCGATGATCGTTGGCGGACTTGTCAAACTTGAGCCGGCCCTGGCGGATCAGGTCCCAGGTAACCTCGCAGATATGCGATGGCTGTTTGTAGTTCGGGTCGAGTTGCTTTTGCAGTTCGATGGAGAAAGGATCGTTGGCGCCGGCACCGATGCCAGTCAGCGTATTCCAGAAGGCGTAGGCAGCGCGCCACGCATGACCACATTCACCAACTACGATGCGCTTGACGCCGAGTTCAAGTGCGGCCTCGCGAATACGCATGGCAATCTTGCGCAACTGATCATAGTTGCCAATGAACATACCAAAGTTGCCGGCTTCCGAAGCTTTTGTCGAGAGCGTCCATGAAATGCCCGCGGCGTGAAAGACCTTGCCGTAGCCGATCAGGCTTTCAATGTGCGGTTCGGCGAAGAAATCAGCGGAGGGGGTGACCAGGAGAACTTCGGCACCATGTACGTCGAGTGGGTATTTGACGTCGGCACCAGTCTCTTCCTTGACATCCTCTTCAAGGCCTTCAAGCGTATTTTCGAGCGCTGGCCCAGGTAGTCCAAGGTTATTACCGATCTTGTGGACCTTGCCGATAATCTCGTTTGAATATTTCTGACCGTAGCCCACCGAGTCGAGAATTTCCCGACCGGCCATGGTGACTTCAGCTGTATCTATGCCGTAGGGGCAGAATACGGAACAGCGGCGGCACTCCGAACACTGCCAGTAGTAGGTGAACCATTCGTCGAGCACATCCTTGGTCAGGTCACGCGCACCGACTAGTCGGGGAAAAAGCTTGCCCGGCAGGGTAAAGTAGCGGCGATAGACGCTACGCATCAATTCCTGGCGTGCGACGGGCATGTTCTTGGGGTCACCGGTGCCGATGAAGTAGTGGCACTTGTCGGTGCAGGCACCGCAATGAACACAAGAGTCCATGAACACCTTGAGCCCGCGATACTTGCCGAGCAGTTCCCCCATCTTGGCGATAGCCTTGTCGTGCGTTACCTGCCAATTCTCGTCAAGCTTGGCCGGAAATCCGATGGCTTCCTGTATTTTTTCGCTGGCGACGTAAGACTTGATGCCCGCCATCGAAGCCGGTTGCAGCTTCGGGATGGTAGGGTACTCACGGAATGCGGGTGCTTTGATTTCTGGGCCGGCCACGGTCTGGTCTCCTCCTGGTGGGCCTTGTTATTTCGAGTCGAGCTCGGCTGCCCAAGGCGCAACATGACGCGCCTCACGCGGGTTGTCGGCCTGATTGCGGGTCGGGCTGAAGAAAATACCTGGAGCGTGCAGCAATTTACTGATCGGGAAAATTATCATCAGGATTGCCACCAGGGCGAGATGCAGATACAGACCCGGATGCTGGGGTAGCGGTTGCAATTCAAATCGCATCAGGCCAAGAAAAAAGGTTTTAACAAGAACGATGTCTGTATGCATGAGAAACTTCATGGACAGACCTGTAACCGCGATGCCCAGTAGCAGAGCCAGCATCAGGTGATCGGACGGAGTGGAAATATAGCGGATGCGTTCGAGCAGGAACCTGCGGGCCCAGAGGCCACCAAGGCCCGCGGCCATGGCAAAGCCACCGTAAAGTCCGAAGGGTTGGATCAGCTCGACCCAGAACCACACGGGCTCGGTGAAATAGCGTAGATGGCGGGCGAGAACAAGAAACAAGCCCATATGGAACATCCAGCCAAAGGCCCAGATCCAGAGGTTGGACTTGAAGAGGCTTTCAAACAGGGCAACTTCGCGGAACATGCGAAACACCACGCCGCCAGTTGTCATGGGGGCGGGGGTTGTAGGAATCAGCAATGGCGCCGGTGTGCGCGCGAAATCGGCGATCTTGTAGATCAGGCCAACGACGAACAAAGCGGTCGCGGCATAAAAGAGTATCGCGAAAAAGTAGGACGCGGCAGTCATGGTCGGCTAGACGTCAGCAAAAAATAAACTTCGGCAAAATACCCGACAGATCGGGCTCGTACTGCGGACTAATGCCCTCTTACGAACACTCCCGGCTGTTCGGCTTCCGGGGCTGCTTGACCTGATTTCATGCGAACATGGAATTTTGGCGGCAGCCCCGGCCACGAATCCACTCAAACCAAGTGAACCCGCAGGGGTGCGTAATTAGACGCAGCCGGTCGGCTTCGGCAGGCCGGCGATCTTGCATGCCTGCTTGGCGGGGCCATAGGGGAACAGTTCATACAGGTACTGGCTGTTGCCTTTCTCAGGCCCGAGTTTCTTGCCGATGGCCTTGGTCAGAACGCGGACCGCCGGGGCGATCTGGAACTCGTTGTAGTAGTCGCGCAGGAAGTTAACAACTTCCCAGTGCTGCTCGGTCATGGCCACGCCTTCGGTCTGGGCCAAATAGCCACCGACATCTTCGTTCCACTGACTGAGGTCAACCAGATAGCCTTCTTCGTCGGTTTCGTAGCTCTTGCCGTTTACATCGATAGTAGCCATTACGGTGTCTCCTAGTTAACTTGATATGCTTGAAAAGGCCGTAATTACAGCCAGGACTGGTTGGTCTTGCTATCCGCTACGAGGTCGACGAAACCAGCGTAATCAACGGTTGTAACACCGTCGGTAACGCGATCAGCGAAGCCGCGAGCTTCCAGGTCACCCTGTAGCGCATAAACCTTGAATTTCCCCATGGCGGCCTTGAGCTTGCCTTCGCAGGCATTGCCCTTGGTGGCACCATAGACGCCATCCTCGATCAGCAGGATGCTGCCGCCAGTGGCCGTGGTCAGCACGGTTTCCAGCGAGTTGCGATCGAGAGGGGACTTGTTGATGATATGCAGCATGTTTTTCCCCCTTAGAACGACAGGACGACGTCTTGCTCGTCCATCTTCTTGCCAAGTTCGGCACGGCTCATCACTTCGACAGGCACGCACATATCGTCGGCCGTCAAACCTCGCGCATCCAAGGACTCTTGGTCGACATACAGTTTCGTGACGTCGTAATCTTCCAGAGCACCGTAGGTCTTTTCAAAGCCCTTGACCTCGATACCCTTGGTGGCGTGGCCCTTCTTCAGCTGATAAACGCCATCATCAAGGAAGGCCATGGAAACGTCCTGTTCGAAGGCAGCGGCAATCAGAACCACTTCCAGCGATTCCAGTGCGTAAATCGTGCCGTAGGGCGCCTTGCGGTTGACGAACATGAATTTCTTAATATCGCTCATGATTCGTCCCCTTAATCGCCGAACGTGACCAGACGGTCGGATTGGATACCGGCTTCGACCAGTTGGCCGAGACCGGAGATGCGGAAACCTGGCGCCAGGTTGGTGGCGTCCTTGCCGTTGCGCTTGGCTTCGCCGTCATCAACGATGCCACGACGCTGGGCAGCAGCCACGCAGACAACCATGTCAAGGTTGTATTGCTCGGACAGCTTGGACCAGCGGGTGACGATGTTGCGATCATCCTGCGGCGGTGTCGTCAGACGCGTGGCGTTATTCACACCATCGTGATAGAAAAACACGCGGAACACCTCGTGGCCCTTTTCAAGGACAGCTTTGGTGAACTGGTAGGCGCTGTCGGAGGCCTGATGTGTGTAAGGGCCTTCATTGACCTGAATCGAAAACTTCATCTCTGACAGTCCTCAGAAGCGGATATGGTTCGACGCATTGAGGCTCGCACGCGAACCACGCCAGTCGTCGATCAGATACTTGGTGAAGGTCAGACCGGTCTTCTCGAAGAAACGCGGCCAGCCGATACGGTCGATCCAGTCGGCCAGTCGCTCCCACGGGCGAGCATCGGCCTTGTAGGTCATCAGGATATTCTTGACGATGGCATTGACTTCGGGCCAGCGCGGCGGGTTGTTGGGCAGACCGGAAGCAACCATCTTCATGAATGTGGGCTTGCCGCGGGCGTTGGAGTTCTTGCCGCCAACCCAGATTGCCAGTTTCGAGTGCTCGGGATCATTGATCTGCATCGGGGGGCAGGGGGGGTAGCAGGCGCCGCAGCAGATGCACTTTTTCTCATCGACCTCGAGGCTGGGCTTGCCATTGACCAGCGCGGGACGGATGGCAGCTACCGGGCAACGCGCAACAACGGTCGGGCGCTCGCAGACGTTGGCCACCAGATCGTGGTTGATCTTTGGCGGCTTGGTGTGCTGGATGATGACGGCGATGTCTGCCTGGCCGCCGCAGTTGATCGAGCAGCAGGAGGTCGAGAGGTGCACGCGGTTGGGCATCTCTTCGCGCTTGAACTCTTCATAGAGGCCGTCCATCATCGACTTGACCACGCCGGAGGCGTCGGTGCCGGGGATGTCGCAGTGCAGCCAGCCCTGGGTGTGGGCTACCATCGTGATCGAGTTGCCGGTGCCCCCGACCGGGAAGCCGCTCTTCTCGAGTTCGGCGATCAGCGGGGCTACCTTGCTTTCCTCGGAAAGCATGTACTCAATGTTCGAGCGGATGGTAAAACGCACACGACCTTCAGCAAACTTGTCAGCGATGTCACAGAGCAGGCGGATGGTGTGGACGTCCATCTGGCGCTGGGTGCCGGCACGTACCGTCCACACCTCGTCGCCGCTATGGGACACATGGTGCAGCACGCCGGGGCGCGGACGATCATGATATTTCCAGTTGCCGTAGTTGGCGGCGAATTTCGGGTGCAGAAACTTCTTGTTGTCGAGAAAGTGCTCGACTGGCCTACGCATCTGAGGTTGAGCCATGAATCGTCTCCGGAATAATCGTTATTTAAATAGGGTCATTACTTTGGCCGAATACCGAACCCTGTAAGGGCTCGGTAACGGTCAGCAGGCTTGACCTATGTTTAGGCTGCCGCTTTCTTGGCGTTGATCTTGGCGACTTCCTCGTCCCAACCATCGGTACGGACGTAGGGGTTCATACGCGGGGTGGTGACCATGTTGGCGTCGACATCCACACCGATACCTTCAAGGTAGTTGACCAGACCGATGCGCTCGATCATTTCTCCGGTACGCTCGTGCTCCAAAGCATTTTCGGCGAAGAAGTCGATGGCGGATTGAGCCACTTCGACGAGTTTTTCGTAGTCTTCGTCATTCTTCATGGACATGAAGGGGACGACGAC
This sequence comes from Sulfuritalea sp., assembly GCA_020048435.1. Taxonomy (GTDB): domain Bacteria; phylum Pseudomonadota; class Gammaproteobacteria; order Burkholderiales; family Rhodocyclaceae; genus Sulfurisoma. The sequence continues at coordinate 3,433 of JAIFMO010000045.1, read as the reverse complement.
GGTACCCATAGTGGCACCGATCTTGAGATGGCTGTGACCGCCGATCAGTATGCTGGCACCCTTGTCCTTGCCGACGCCGAGCGCGCCGGTCATGACGTTGATGCAGTGCATGCAGCGCACGCAGTCCTTGTTGTCGACTTCGAGACTCTGGCTGTCGTTGAGGGCAACGGCGGAGATGTGGCTGTCCTTGCGCACGTCCTTGCTGTCCTTGATCTGCAGCGCCTTGCTCGGGCAGCGTGAAACGACGTCATTGATTAGTTCGTTCATGCCGTGCTTGGCGAACCACTTCTTGCCGAGTGCGTCGTCGGTGGACATGTTGTCGCGCCAGGTGCCGATGACGGCCATGTCTGCGCGCTGGATCGAGTTCATGCAGTCATTGCCACAACCGGAGAACTTGAACTTGAACTTGTAGGGCAGGGCGGGACGATGGATGTCGTCAAGGAAGGTGTTGATCACCATCTGGTGAGCCTTGGCTTCGTCGTAACAGGACTGCTCGCAACGTGCGGCGCCCACGCAGGACATCGCGGTGCGCACGGCTGGGCCGGCACCACCCATGTCGAAACCCTGCTGGTTGATTTCGTCCCAAGCCTTCTGGACGTTCTCGGTGGTACAGCCTTGCATCATGATGTCGCCAGACTGACCGTGCAACGCGATCAGACCCGAGCCGTATTTTTCCCAGACGTCACAGAACATGCGCAGGGTGTCGGTATCGTAGTGCATGCCCGGGGGGGGCATGATGCGGATGGTGTGGAACTCGGCGGCATCCTTGAAAACCGCTGCGCCCTTTTCGTCCTTGATTTCGGTGAAGCGCGGGATCACGCCGCCACCGTAACCGATGACACCAACCGTGCCACCTTTCCAGTAACCCTTGCGGGTCTTGTAGGAATGCTCAAGATGACCGAGCACATCGACCATGTAATCTTTATCTTTGGCAAGGCGCTTGAGGCCGGTAACGAAACTGGGCCACGGGCCTTTTTCAAGTTCGTCGAGCATCGGGGTTGGGTGCATTTGCTTGGCCATTCGAGTTGTCTCCTCTTTTTGGACTGGTAAGGTACCGCCGGAAGGGCGATTTCGGCAATACTCAGGTGAAGCGATTTTAAGAAGGGGCGGCGCGACCACCATCCCCCACGCAGGTAGATTATGCTCTTCTGTGGGAGTAGTACGTCCTACCCTAAAGGAGTAGTTCGTAGCACCCCAATCCGGTGATGGCATGGCGTACTGCTGCAATGCCATAGTGCGGCGTGTGTTTTACTACAAATTCGGTTCAAGGTCGATGCCCGTTCTTTCTTGCGGTGGCGCCAAGCAACCAACTAACAGAAAGTTCAGACCGTGGATACTGTGACTAGTCTTGACATGTTTCGGGTGCCGATCGGTAACCAGGAAATTGAATTGCAACAGATCGAATTCGAGGCGGGGGGCATGCCGATGCTGCGCGTGCGGGTGAGGGAGCGCAGTCGTTTTACCATTTTTGATGTTGACATGATCACCGCCCGGCGCTGGGCCGATGTCATGGGGGGCTGGGCCGATGCCCAGCAGAAATAGCGGTGATCAATTCCGACGATGACGGACCTGGCAGCCCGATAGTCGATCTCTCCTTTGCGTTGCGGGGGGGGGCCATCGAGGTCGATTACGCCGACCGTCTGCGTACGCTGCTTTGCGCTGCCCTACCCTGGCTGGATGATGAAACGTCGGTGGGCGTGCATCCCCTTTACGGTCTGTTCGACGGTGGGGGCAAGAGCTATCTCTCGGGTCGTTCGCGCCTTGTGCTGCGGCTACCGCGTCATCGTGTCGACGCGGCGCTGAGCCTCTGCGGGCAGCGCCTCGATCTTGGCACCGAAGTCGAGGTGAGGTCGGCAACGCAGCGCGAATTGATGGCGGCGACGGTGTTATATTCTCCCTTCGTTACACATGGCCCAGCGGAAGAGGCGGTTTTTTTCGCCGCGTGCGAACAGGAAATCGGGGACTTGGATTTTGGAAGGGTACGCCTGATATGCGGCAAGGCGCATCGTGCCAAGGCTGCTCAGGGAGATATTTTTGGCTTCAGTCTGATGGTTTATGGTCTCGGCGTGGCTAATTCGCTTCGCTTGCAGGAGCATGGCCTCGGCGACGAACGCCAGCGCGGTTGCGGAATTTTCGTGCCGCATAAGGCGGTGGCCGCCGTGGTTGAATGATTCATTCTCAATCAACACATCTAAACTAATAGGAGACTTTCATGGGTTACGTGATCAGTGGTGTCGAAAAGGAAATTGATGACGACGGATTCCTGCTGGAGGCCGATCTGAGCGAAGAGGCGGTAAATGACATCGCCGCCGCCCAGGGTTTGGCCCTGACCGACGATCATCGCACCATCATCAACTACCTGCGCGAAAAATACAAAGAGGATGGTCACACGCCAAACCTCCGTAATCTTATCAAGGGCCTGCAAGACGATGGCGCGATGCCCGATGCCTCCAGCAACAAGTTGTTCGAGTTGTTTCCGGATGGTGGCGCCGCCAAACAGGGTGTAAAGATTGCCGGCCTGCCGAAGCCGTTTGGCAAGGGCGGCTACTAGGTTAAGAGTAATCCTCCCGCCGCCTCCTTTTACGCTAGGGGGCGGGGGGCTTTCTTTGCCGTCGAACCGGGACTTGACCATGGCCGTTCGCATTCTCAGTCAGTTTCACACCAAGGGCAGTCGCTCTCCCGAGACCTTGGCTACCGTGGTGGCCATGCTGGCATGGAAACTGGCGATCGATTCGATCAAGCGGATGCGCGATGCCTGGTACGACATCGAGATCGGCAAGCCGTATTTCGATTTCGTTTGCGAATTCATGGTTTTTCTTGCCCAGGCGGCCGACCGCATTGCCCATCGCAGTTTCGAGGGTACCCAGCGTACCGCATTCACCACTGCGCTGGCCATTCGCTTGTCCGAAATCGTCGAGGAAAACCGCGACATGCTGCTAGGCACTGCCATACCCGGCGAGTGTCAGCGTCATTTCATTGATCTTTTCAATCGCCGTGGCGCCGATTATGGCGAATATGACTACGATGCCAAGGGTCCCTCTTTCGGCTTCAAGCGCATGTTTGCCGCCGCCCTGCGCGAAATCCTGCCGGAGAAGGACAGGCTCTGGGTGATCGACCAAGCCATGGACATCGAGGCGCCCGCGGCGATCAAGGCGCTGGAAAAGACTCTCGCCGGCCTGTTTGCTGGCGATGCCGCACCTTCACAAATGGCGCAACATCCACCTATCAGCCAGGCAGGTAGCAAATGAATACCAACTCTCCCTTTGACCTCGACAACAGCGCGGCCTACGCGGCTTGGCGCGATAAAAAGTCGGCGCTAGCGGCACGGCGGCTAGAGGATGTGGTCGTCGAGATCAACGATCCACGCACGCTCACCGCAGCCGAACGGACCCGACTGGTCGCGAGCTGCGCCATCAACAACATGGCGGTGTAT
>JAIFMO010000226.1 GCA_020048435.1 Sulfuritalea sp. | reverse complement strand
TCGCCGCGCAAATGATCGACGCCGCCTGCCGGCGCGGCGAGCGCAGCCTGTACATCGCGCTGGAGGAGTCGCCCGACCAGATCGAACGCAACATGGCGTCCATCGGCTTTGATCTGGCGCAATGGCGCCGCGCCGGACTGCTGCGCTTCCACGCCGTGCGCACCACCGCCAGCGGGCTGGAAACCCATCTCGCCACCCTGTCCGGCCTGGTCGAAAAATTCCAGCCCCAAATGGTGGTCATCGACCCGATCACGGCCTTTAATGCCACCGCCGACGAGGAACGGGTGAAGATCATGCTCGTGCGCGCCGTCGATCTGTTCAAGTCGCACGGCATCACTTCGCTGTTTACCGCGCTGACCTACGGCGGCGACGCCCCCGAATCGACCGCGGTAGCCATTTCTTCGCTGGTCGATGTCTGGCTGCTGTTGCGCAACATGGAATCCGCTGGCGAACGCACCCGCGGCCTCTATGTCTGCAAGGCGCGCGGCATTGCGCACTCCAACCAGATTCGCGAATTCATGCTGAGCGATGCCGGTATCAGCCTGATGGATGTGCTGCTGGACGCGGAAGGCCGCATCCTCACCGGCTCGGCGCGCCTGCTGCGCCAGCGGCTGGTGGCGGATGAGGCGAGGACGCGCGACGTCGAGACGGCGCGCCGCCGGGCCACGCTGGAGGACAGGCGGCGGGTGGTGGAGGCGAAAATCGCCGCCATGCGCAGCGAATATGAAGAAGAGCTCCACGTCCTCGAAGCAGAACTGGAGCGGGAGCACGCGAATAGCGAGCAAACCAGCCACACCCTGGCCGAGCTGGCGAGCCAGCGCGGCCGTACTGGCGGAGACAAGCCATGAACGGGAAGGCTTTTCGCGAAGGGATGGCGAGCAGTGCAGCGACCAGCGCGCCGGCCTGGGTACTACGTCTCTACATTGCCGGTCAAACCCCCAAGTCGCTGGCCGCGATTTCAAATCTGCACCGGATCTGCGGGGAACACCTGGCGGATAAATACAGCATCGAAGTCATCGACCTGCTGGAGCATCCCCAGTTGGCCGAAGGCGACAAGATTATTGCCATTCCGACACTGGTGCGCAAGCTGCCGCAACCGATCCGCAAGATCATCGGCGACCTCTCGGATACCGAGAAAACCTTGGTGGGCCTGCAATTGAAGCCCAAGACGGATTGACCGAAGCATGACGGCGGCGGCAAGCGAGACTCACTCGGCCAGTTTATTGGGCGAATCCGACAAAGCGGATAAGTCGGCCATGGCCGACGAATTGGCTGAACTGCGCGCCCGGCTAGCCGAGGCGGAAGCCGCGCTGGCGGCTTTGCATCGGGGCGACGCCGATGCCCTGGTTGGCGCCACCGGCGTGGTGAGCTTGCGCGGCGCGGAAAAGCCCTACCAGACCTTCTTCGATGCGATGAACGAGGGCGGACTGACGCTTGATGCGGAGGGACGGGTACTCCATTGCAATCCGCGCTTTGCCGCCATGGTGGGCGCTTCCGTCGACCAATTGCGCGGCCGGCCATTGATGGAGCGGGTGGTGCCGGAAGCTCGCTACCACATTGCCCAACTGTTGCTGCGCGACAGTTCCTGTACCGATGAAGTCGATCTGCTGACCGTGCCGGGAGAGAAACGTCCGGTACTGCTGTCGCTGACGCCGCTGGTTGCCGAAGGGATAGGCGAGCGGCGCATGACTTGCGTGGTGGTTACCGATCTGCGCGAGCGGGTGGAGGCCGAGGCCGCGTTGCAGGAATCCGCGATGAAATACCGCCTGTTGGCGGAAAACGCCGCCGACTGCATCTTCTGGATGGGCGCGGACGGGCGCTTCAAATACGTTTCGCCCGCCAGTTATTCAATCTACGGCCGGGCGCCCGAGGAATTCCTTGCCGACCCCAGCCTGATGCTGCGCCTTGTTTATCCCGCCGACCGTGCCCACTATCAGCATGAGCATGGCGATGAACTTGGCGAGGGTCATTGCCCCGATGCACGCGAACTGGAGTACCGCATCATCCGTGCCGATGGCCAACTGCGCTGGATCGGCCATCACTGCCACCCGATGTACGACGTGGCCGGCCGTTATCTCGGGCGGCGCGGTAGCAACCGTGACATCACCGAACGCAAGAAGATCGGTGAGGAACTTGAGCAGCATCGGCTTCATCTGGAAGAGCTGGTGAGGGAGCGTACAGCGGAAATAGAGACGCTGAATCTGCACCTTGAGCAACGGATGATCGAGTCGGAAGCCGCCAGTCGCGCCAAAAGCGACTTTCTGTCCAACATGAGCCACGAGATTCGCACGCCGATGAACGCGATCATCGGTCTCTCGCACCTGCTGATGCGGGGCAAGCCGCGCCCCGAGCAGCGCGCCCAGTTGGAAAAGGTGCTGGCCGCCGCCGATCATTTACTCGCCATCATCAACGACATCCTTGATCTTTCCAAGATCGAGGCCGGCAAGTTTTCACTGGAAGAAATCGCGGTCAGCATTGGCGGCATTACGGCCAATGTCGTCTCCATGCTAACCGAGCGCGCTCATGCCAAGCAACTTGACCTGTACGTCGAGCCGCACAACGTGCCCCACTCGTTGCTGGGCGATCCCACGCGTTTGCAGCAGGCGCTGCTCAACTACGCTGGCAATGCCATCAAGTTCACCGAAAGTGGCACCGTTACGCTGCGCACGCGGTTCGCGGATGACGCGGAGGACAGCGTGCTGGTTCGTTTCGAGGTTGAAGACACGGGGGTAGGCTTGGCTCCGGATGTGGCGGAACGCCTGTTCTCCACCTTCGAGCAGGCCGATAATTCGATAACACGCAAGCACGGGGGTACCGGCCTCGGTCTGGCGATAACGCGCAAGCTGGCCCGGCTCATGGGGGGCGATGCCGGCGTGGTTGTCCTACCCGATGCCGGCTCAATTTTCTGGTTTACCGCCCGCCTCAAAAAAGGGGATGACGCCGGGCAACTGGACATTTCAGGCCCGACCACCAGCGCCGAGGCCTTGCTGTTGAGCGGCTACAGTGGCAAACGGATACTGCTGGTCGAAGACGAGTTCATCAACCGCGAAGTTACTCTCGAACTGTTGGAGGATGTGGGGCTGTCGGTGGATATTGCGGAAGATGGCGTCGAGGCGGTCGAACTGGCTGGCAGCAACAGCTACGACCTGATCCTGATGGACATGCAGATGCCCAGGATGGATGGTCTGGAGGCCACGCGACGGATCCGTCGCCTGGCCAATGGCGCAACGCTGCCGATCCTTGCCATGACGGCGAATGCCTATGCCGAAGACCGGGCGCGCTGCTTCGAGTCCGGCATGAACGACTTTGTCGTCAAACCCGTCGATCCGGCCACCTTGTTCGATATCCTGCTGCGCTGGCTGACCCGGTCTCATCAGTGAGCATCACCCCTATCCCGCGGAAAGATCGCAAGATCACGCCGCGCATTGGCCAGCAGGGAAATTTTGCGCTGCGTTATGGCGGGATGGGCAGGACGGATTCGAGCGCGAACAGTTGCGCGATTTCCTCGCGGCGACGCGCGAGATGGACGTTGGCACCGTCGACCAGTACCTCGGCGGCGCGCGGCCGCGTGTTGTAGTTCGAGCTCATGGCCATGCCGTAGGCGCCGGCGGAGAGTATGGCGAGCAGGTCGCCCTCGGCCAGCGCAAGATCGCGGTCGTGACCGAGAAAGTCACCGGATTCGCAGATGGGGCCGACGATTTCGTAGCGCTTCCTTACGCCACCGAGTTCGCCAGGATTGCTGACAGCCGTACCGCTAGCGCCGACTTTTTGCGGGGCATCGACTGGAACGCTCGCGGGAACAATATCGTGCCAGGCGTCGTAGAGCGCCGGCCGCGCCAGGTCGTTCATGGCGGCATCGACCACGGCGAAGTTTTTTTCCTCGCCGTGCTTGAGCACCTCGACGCGGGTGAGCAGCAGGCCGGCGTTGCCGACCAGCGAACGGCCGGGTTCGAACAGCAGTTTTTCGCGGCGTCCGGCCAGCACCGCCAGTAGCGGCGCCAGATACTCGGCGGCGTTTGGCGCGACTTCGCCATCCTCCCCATGACGATAGCGAATACCCATGCCGCCGCCGACGTCGATGTGCGACAGCGCAATGCCTTCCGCCGCCAGCGCGTCGACAAGAGCGAGGATTTTCGTGGCGGCTTCGGCGGCGGGCGCGGGGTCGAGCAACTGCGAGCCAATGTGGCAGTCGATGCCGTGGATTTCCAGATGTGGCAGATCGCGGGCGCGGCGGTAGAGCGTCAGTGCGTCCTCGTAGGGAATGCCGAACTTGGCGGTTTTGAGGCCGGTCGAAATGTAGGGGTGAGTCTTGGGGTCGACATTCGGGTTGACCCGCAACGAAATGGGTGCCCGCTGGCCGAGTTGTCCGGCGACTTCGTTCAAGCTGTCCAGTTCCGACGCTGATTCGACGTTGAAGCAGAGGATGCCGGCGGCCAGCGCCGCGCGCATTTCCGAACGCGACTTGCCGACACCGGAAAACACTACCTTGGCGGGGTTGCCGCCGGCCGCCAGCACGCGGGCCAGTTCGCCACCGGAAACAATGTCGAAACCGGCGCCGAGGCGTGCGAAGACGTTGAGGATGGCGAGGTTGGCATTGGCTTTGACGGCGTAGCAGACCAGCGCGCGCTCCGCCACGCCATGTGCCGTCAGCGCCTGTTGGTAGCCGGCAAAAGCGGCAGTTAGCGCGGCGCGGGAATAAACGTAGCAGGGGGTGCCGAACTGGCGGGCGATGTCGGAAAGGGCGACATCTTCAACGCGCAGTTGACCGTTGGCATCACGCTTTGTCAGGCTCATCGTGTCGCTCCGGCGGCGGTGCTATTATCCGGCGCCGGCGTTGGCAGCGTCGATGTGGCTGCCGGCACGGCTGGCGGGGTGGCGGTGGGTCGGGGTGGCGGCAGCGTCAGCGGTCCCTTGGTGCCGCAGGCGGCAAGCAGAAAAAGGCTGCCAATGAGGCTGCCAAGAAGGCTGGCTAGAGTCGGGACGTTACGCATGGTGGTTGAGGGTAGGGAAAAGCGGGCGGGAATCGTAACATGGAGGCAACGTGGAAGAGCGTGAATTCAACTTGATGGCGGATGCAATGCTGGCGCGGATCGAGGCGGCACTAGATGTCTGCGGCGACCAGTGTGATTGCGACTTTGATTTTGAAACCAAGCCCGGCGGCGTACTTGAACTCGAATTCGATAACGGCAGCAAGATCATCATCAACCGCCATACGGCGGCACGGGAAATCTGGGTGGCCGCCAAATCGGGCGGCTTTCACTTCAAACCCGTGGTTGGCGCGCGGGAAACCCGCTGGGCGGGTACGCGCGATGACGAGGAATTGATGGCAGCGATTGCCCGCTGCATGACCGAGCAGTGCGGGGTAGCGGTTACGCTGATGTAGCCGCCATGCTGACTGGCGGCAGGCCATGCCGCCAGTTGGTTCTCAGTTGGGTTTTTTCTCCACGACTAGCGGCTTGGCGTCCTGCACGGGTGCCGCTGCGGCGGGTGGTTTGGTCGCGACGGCGGCTTCCCCGGCAATTTCTTCGTCGACCGGCACTTCCGGAATCATTTCGCGGTAGATAAATTCCTGGCCAGCTCTCTTTCCCGAGGCGTCGTGGGTGGTGACCTGTGAGAGGCCGCCCGGCATGTCCATGTAAGATTCCGGAACGCCGACGAGCGCCTTTTGCATGTAATTGATCCAGATCGGCAGCGCGGCCGTGCCGCCGGTTTCGCCGTTACCCATCCGCTTGGGTTGATCGAAACCGATCCAGGCAATGCCGACTATGGTTGGCTGGTAGCCGCAGAACCAGGCATCCACATAATCGTTGGTGGTGCCGGTCTTGCCGGCCAGGTCGCGCCGCTTGAGCATTTGCGAGGCGCGAGCGGCGGTGCCGCGTTGCGCGACGTCGTGCATCATGCTGTCCATCAACCAGGCATTGCGGGCATCGAGAACCCGCTGGTTTTCGTCGCCGGCCAGCACGGGTTGCGCCGCCGCCAGCACCTTGCCATGCTGGTCGAGAATCTGCCGCACGATGTAGGGTTCGATCTTGTAACCGCCGTTGGCAAAGACGGCGTAGGCGGCAAGCTGCTGCCACGGCGTTACCGAGCCGGCGCCCAGCGCCAGGGTGAGGTAGGGCGGATGCTTTTCCGGGTCGAAGCCGAAGCGCGAGGCGTAGTCCTGTGCATACTGGGTGCCGATCGCGCGCAGCAGCCGGATCGATACCATGTTTTTCGATTTTGCCAGCGCGGTACGCATGGACATCGGACCCTCGTACTTGCCATCGTAGTTGTGCGGCTCCCATGCCTGACTGCCGGTTTCCTCCGCCGAGATGGAAATCGGCTCGTCGGCGATTACCGAGGCGGGGTTGTAGCCCTTTTCAAGCGCAGCGGAATAGATGAAGGGCTTGAAGCTGGAGCCCGGCTGCCGCCAGGCCTGGGTGACGTGATTGAACTTGCCGCGGTTGAAGTCGAAACCGCCGACCAGTGCACGGATCGCGCCGTCGATGGGGTTGGCGGAGACAAAGGCGGCTTCGATCTCGGGTAGTTGCATTATTTGCCACGCGCCCTTGTCATCCCTGCCGACGCGGATGATGGCGCCGCGCCGCAGGCGCTTGTTGGCGGGCGCCTTGTCGTCGATCATGCGGGCCGCAAATTTAAGGCCATCACCGGAAATCCTGAGCACTTCGCCGCCACGCAGGTAGGCGCTGATCGCCGTCGTGCTGGCAGACAGCACCAGCGCCGGCTTGAGATCGCCGGCATCGTCGAAATCTTGCAGCAGATCCTCGACTTCCTCGTCCTGGTCAGAGCCGATGCCGCTCATGTCGGCGTAGGCTTCGGCGCCGCGGTAGCCGTGGCGGCGGTCGTAGTCGAGTACGCCGCGCCGCAGGCTGGCATAGGCGGCCTGCTGGTCGGCAAGGGTAATGGTGGTGATCACGCTGAAGCCATTGACATAGGCATCGTCGGGAAAACGCTCGACAACCATCTGCCGCGCCATTTCGGCGACGTAATCGGCATGCACGCCGAAGTCATTGACATCGCGCTTGACGTGCAGCGGTTCATCCTGCGCTTCTTTCAAAGCGGGGCTGCTGATCCAGCCGAGGTCGTGCATACGGCGCAGCACATAAAGCTGGCGCAGGCGCGCCCGCTTGGGATTGGCGACGGGATTGAACGTGGACGGTGCCTTGGGCAAGCCGGCCAGCATGGCTGCCTCAGCGGCACTGATGGCCGCCAGCGGCTTGCCGAAATAAATCTGGGCGGCGGCGGCAAAACCATAGGCGCGCTGGCCGAGATATATCTGGTTGATGTAAAGCTGGAAGATTTCATCCTTGCTCAGGCTGTGCTCGATCTTGAAGGCGAGCAGCGCCTCGTAGAGTTTGCGTGTCAGCGTCTTTTCGGTCGAGAGGAAGAAGTTGCGCGCGACCTGCATGGTGATGGTCGACGCGCCCTGATGCTTGCCGCCGCTGGTGAAATTGGAATACGCCGCGCGCAGGACGCCGAGGGTATCGATGCCGGGATGTTGATAGAAGCGCTCATCCTCGGCCGCCAGGATGGCCTGTTTCATGAGTAACGGGACGTCTTTCATCTGCACGAAATTACGTCGCTCCTCGCCAAACTCGCCGATGAGGTAGCCATCGGAGGTGTAGACGCGCAGGGGAATCTTGGGTCGATAATCGGTCAGTACCTCAAGCGAGGGAAGTTGTGGATAAACTATGACCGTGACGATGCCAGCCAGGGCGAGCCCGAAGAGAATCAGTCCGAAGACAGCGGCAAAGGGGTAAATCCCCCATCGCAGGACGGCCGGATAGCGCGCAAGGAAGGACGACCAGGAGGGTGGTGGGGGGAGGGGCGACACGACATGAATGGGCAACAAAGGAGGGCGCCGATTATAGCTCCGCTGCAACAACGGCCCGATTTACGCAACTACCCTCAAATATTTTTCTTTACAGCCGATATAGTTGTTGCTAACATTTGAAGTGAATTATCCATATCCAAGCTAACTCTTGGTTTAAAAAAGGAAAAGCACTTGCAGATCGATCTCTCGATCTTCAATCCGAAGTCTAGGTCCCTCGTCGGGTTGGACATCAGTTCGACATCCATCAAGATGGTCGAGTTGTCCGACGCGGGCAAGGGCGAACTTCGGGTTGAGCGTTATGCCATTGAGCCGTTGCCGAAAGATGCGACCGTGGATGGCAGCATCGCCGATATGGACGCGGTAGCGCAGGCCGTCGTCCGTTGCTGGCAGCGGCTGGGTACATCGACGAAGTATGTCGCGATGGCCATGCCCACGGCGTCTGTCATCACGAAAAAAATCATTCTCCCGGCCAATCTGCGCGAACAGGAAATGGAAGTGCAGGTCGAATCGGAGGCCAATCAGTACATTCCCTTTGCGTTGGAGGAGGTCAATCTCGACTTCCAGGTTATCGGGCCGGCACCCTCAAGCGCCGATGATGTCGAGGTGCTGCTGGCGGCGTCCCGCAAGGAAAAGGTGGAAGATCGCGTGGCCTGTGCCGAGGCGGCCGGGCTAAAGCCTGTTGTCATGGATATCGAGGCGTATGCCGCCCAGGCCGCCTACGAACTGGTGATGCAGCAACTGCCCGGCGGCGGCAAGGAACAGAATATAGCGCTGGTGGATATCGGCGCCAATGCCATGAAGGTCACCATCA
>JAIFMO010000153.1 GCA_020048435.1 Sulfuritalea sp. | reverse complement strand
GGCACTGCCGTCATCACTGCCCTTGGCCTGGTCGATCCATCCGACCCGCGCTATGCACAAGACAAGGGCCTCATCACCGCCGACCTGCGCGAGGACGCCCGCCGGCAAGTCGTTGAAAAGGCAGCCGCGCTCTACATCGACGGCCCCTCGCTGGCCAAGCACTACGGGCTACTGCAGGCGAAGCTGCTGACCCGTAGTGGCGAGTTCATCCAGACCATCGATGAAGCCCAGCCGCAACAGAACGCGGACGGTTTGATGTCGCTCTCGGCACGCGCCACCGTCAAGGTGCGCGCGGTGCAGAAGTCGCTCAACCAGATGTCGCGCGATGAACGCGTCGATTTCATCCGCAATAACGGCGACCCGAAGATTTCGGTGGCTATCGCTACCCGTAGCGCGCAAGGTGACATGGTTGACCCCAATGCCCCGGCGCAACGCTCGCCCGTGGCCGAGAATCTGCTGAAGGAACGCATCCAGTCCTTTGGTTTCCGCCTCTGGAACGATGAAGCCACGCAGCCAGGCAAAGAGGGCGCGGATTTCGGCGTGAGCGGCGAAGCCCGCTTCAAGAAGCTCTCGGCAAAACTTCAGGCCTCGGGCATCACCATCGAGAAGTTCGTGCTCTCGTCATGGACGGTGAAATGTACCGACAAGAAGAGCGGCGAGGAGATCTACTACAACAATCAGATTCCGGAAAAAGTCAGTTGGGCCACCGAAGAACTGGCGTTGCGCGACGTCGGCAAGCTGATCGGCGAGGAATTTTCAAAGAGCTTCTTCCTCCAGCACTTCAACTTCACCCCCCAGAAAGTCGCGCTCAACTTCAAGGGACTGCCGAAACCCGAACTGGCGAAATCACTGCAACGGGAGCTTAACGGTATGCGGCCGGTGCTCTCGGTGGCGTTGATCAACGCCTCGGGTGGCGACGCCCGCTTCGACACCGAACTTTCGGGCGGCGGTGGCATTGCCGACCTGGTTGGCAACGGCATCGCCAAGCCGCTTAATCACAAGCTTGGCAAGACCTGTTTCAACGTGGCCGGCTCCACCAGCACCACTGCGGGCGCCGCCGAGGTCACGTTGTCATTCGAGCCCTCGTGCGCCGATGCCGCCACCCTTGGTCGCCTCGACAGTCTGCCGCCGGCGGCGCTGATCGAAGCGCCCCAGTCACGCCGCGAGGCGGTGATCCGCAATCTTGAGACGCTGAAGAAGCTGATGATCTGAGCGGCTGGAGTGGTGCGCCAGAAAGTCGGCGCCGGCTACCTGTTCCGCACCATTCACACGCTTATCCGACTGTCCGGAAAACCGGGACTGCGGTAATCACTGGCTCAGTATTTCCCGAATTTTCATATGCGCAACAAAAAGTGCACTGGGATCTTCTTCCAGAGCCAGGGGCGCCGTTCCCTGAGTCCATCCCCAGCGCGACGTGGAAAAATCGCTTTCAACCACCACTAATCGCTGTCCGGGAGAAATACTTCCTTTCTCAACAGCCGTGGTGATATCGAAAAACAGCGATTCGGCCAGCCCCAACGCACCTTCGATTCTGCGGCGGCTGGTTGCTTCATCGGCAAAAGGGTTAGCCCAGGTCAATTGGAGAAACAGCGCCAAGGGACCGCAAACAAGAAAATAATGCAGCGCTTGAGAGGAAATGCCGTGGCCATCAAAGCCCATCAGCAGATAGTCGTCAACTGCCCGTTGCTCCAGTTCGGTCACAAAAGGATCCAGAGCGTACAACTCCATATTCAAATCGCGTGTCCCGAAAATCCTGTCGCCTAATGGGCGAATGAGGCCGATCATGGCGTCCGGTACAAAGGGAAAACGCAGCGACTCCCCGCTAAATACCGCTTTGGCGGATTCAATGGCTTTCCCTTGGACGGCATCATTCGCTGGATCAGTTATCGTTTCTTCCGTCATTGCGTGTTTCTCCTTTGTCATCATTTGACAACTTCACCGTATTCAAATAACAGATGGTTAATTCTCTTATTGTCTCTCGCCACATAACTGCTATCTTTGTCCAGCAGGGACTGGGTGGCCAGTTCCCCCCCCCACTGGTCCGGGTTAATCACCTTGCCGTTGGTTTCGAGAGTGCCAATTTGAACTTTGATTGCTTGAAGTCTGTCTTTGCAGGCAGATATTTCATCGCCCGTCAGTAATCCGGTTAGCGTTTCCTCGATCTTTTCCGGGGTAAGCAACTTGAAGGCCTCGACCGTCTCCCGATCGATGATGGTGGGCATGTGGCAACCGCGAAATCCATTGTGGAGAAAATCCGGTTTGTACATGATCCCGTTGGGATCGTGAAGGGCTTCCCCAAAGGACTGGTCATTGTCGATGCCCGTGACGCGCGTAACGTGACCGTTGGCACCGCGTTCCACGAAATAATTTCCACAATGGCGATCACCCTGACCGCAAAGCGCATCCATCCACTGCAATTTGTTAAGTTCCTTGCGAAGCGTGGGATCTTTGAAATCAAGCTTGACTTGAACGTCGCCTTTTGCGATCAAGCGTTTTCCGTCGAATCGCAATTCCTCTAAGCCAAAATATTCCGCATTGCCTTTTAACTCACCTGGTGTCATCTTCATCAACTGGGCCTGGAACTTCGGCTCTGCCAACCTGGCAAGACGGGTATTTTTTACTCTCTCGCTGGTGATCTCAAAGGTATGTGATTTGCTCGGCGACGTTCCGGGTGCCAGGCCCATGACAACGCCCAGTTCGCCACCATGGGCGCCAAATTCCGTGGAAGGGATCACGTTAAATCCCAACATCTTGTTTAGCTGGTACGTGGCGATGTTTCGCATGCCAAGCTGGGGATTTTTCATGTTGATCCCAGTCATGCTCGCCACCCACCCGCCACCACCCGCCACCTCTTTCTTGAATACTCCGCCAATCACTTTGCCGCCGGGATGTTTGTATTTGCCTAAATACACGGTATTAAAGGCACCGCTACCGAGCTTCTTCATGGGGCCGGTCAGGTTGTGATCAAGGCAGCGGCCAATCCTGGTCTTTTCGTTGTAGGGAATCCCCAAGCTTTGGTACTGGTGCTTGAGCGACTCAGTCGTCACCAATACCTGCTTGATCGTTGCGGAGGAGAGCCGCGTCCGGTCTCCCGGTTTGATGCTCGACAATACATCTTTGCCGATGTCGCCGTATTTATCGGTCAGGGCCTGCTTGAAGGAGTCATATATCGCCTTGTTTTCCTGTTGGCGCGCTCCGGTAATGATGCCTATGGCCCTTCCCAGAAACGATTGTTTTCCACTGACCAGCTTATCGCCATCCGTTTTGAGGCGTCCCAGATCGAGACTGGAAATGCTTCTAAAAGTGTCTATACCTATTGGCATTTGTTCTCCTCCCGAGGTTAGACGCGCAAGCCCTGCCGCATATCATCAAAAGTTGGTTTTTCGGCCGTGTCGTTCGCAATACCGCTGATACGGCTTATCCAGTGCTCGCCCGTGACGATAAATGCTTCCAGAATTTGTTCGAAGCGGGTAGAGGAAAGAACGCTTATTGGTTCCTGGTACGCCAGGGTGATGACTTTCTTGCCCGAGTCCAGCCCAAGCGTGGCGCCGTTGCTGCCACGCCATAAAACGTTGGCATCCAGCAACTCCCGCATGACGATATTCTCGTGAATAGAAGGTGCTTCGCATAATTCAGCAAAAAATCGCAGCGCTTCCGACTCCTCTTCGAATATGAGATGGACAACAAAAGAATCGTCGATTGAAAGACATGCATACCCATCTTCATCCGGGGCAAGATCCGAAGCGCCAATTGTGGCGCCGAAATCTTTCAGTAGGTCTTGCATCAGTTTCTTTCCGTCCATGGCGCCTTCTCCCTAGTTGGATTTTTCAATCGCAATATCATGCCACACCTGCGCGTCAAGTACTGCGCCCGTTAAAAAGTCGGCGCTAGCGGTACGGCAGGTAGGAGAGGACGGGGAGAAACGTAAGGGGGCGACAGCCCCGGCGCGGAAAGGCGCCTATTGGGTATTACCTGAACAGCGTGGCTTTACCAGGACAGCGTGCTGTAGTCGCGACAGCAGGGGTGGCCAACCTTGGGGTGGTCCCGCCAAAAGAAACCGCGTTCGTCGTAGTGACGGCGCAGCGCCCGGCGTTCGTCGGCGCCGAGGTGGTAAATCACGCCATCGCGCAGATGACCGATATCCGGACTCGCGATCTGGCTCTGGCCGTGTTTGGCCGCTTCAGCGATGCGCTGGTCGATGACACGCACCAGCGCTTCGATGTCCGGCCCTTCGATATATTTAATGGTGAGCTGGCGCGCCTGTTCGGCGGTCATGTCGCTCTTCCCGTGTGCCTTGCTGTGCATTACTGTAACCTCGCTGCTCCGGCCTTCCGCGCCAATTCACGGCCGGGTTTGCCCCGCGCAGCAAGCGGGCCAAACCCGTGACCGTACCGCTCAGCTCTTCTTTTCGGGCTCCTGCTGACCCAGGTCGGCACGCATTTGCGCCTCGAACAGTTGGTCATTCAACTGATGGGCCAGCATCGGGTCGCCCTGAATGATCACCGGCAGCAGCGACTCGGCGATTTCAGGCCGATTCTGCTTGATTGCCATGCTGGCCGTGGCGAAGTAGGCCTGGGCAGCATCGGGCATCATGCCGACGGTGTAGAAGACATTACCCAGTTCCCCCTGGGCACTGATGTCTTCCGGGTTCTTGGCAATGACTTCACGATAGCCAGCGATGGCGGCGTTCACGTCACCCGATGCAAAGGCCGCGCGAGCCTGGCTCAAGCCTTCTTCGGTGCTGCTGGGTTTTGCCGCCGTCGACGACATGGCAACGATGACGTCGCTGGCCTTGCCGGTGGCGTACTTGAACCAACCTTGGCTGTAGCCATAAGCCGCGATGGCAATCAAGCCCAGCAACGCCAGAACTGAGAACAGCACCGAACTCTTCAGAAAGGAATTTGTTGCCTCGCCCGAGGATGCTTGTGTCGGGCTGTCAGTCATTTGTGCTTGCATGTTGTATCTCCCTTTACCACCAGTTGTTGTTGTAGCCGTTGCCGCGACCGTTGCCGATGCCATTGCCACCGCCATTGCCGCTACCGCCCATGTCGCCGCCGAAACTGAAGCTGGCATTCATGCGGCCATTGCCGCGGCCGTGACCATGGCCGTAACCACGACCATCACCATAGCCGTAACCGTTGCCATAGCCATTAGCGCCATTGCCGTAGGGTCCGTAGTACGGGCCGTAGGCAAGGGGAGCCGGGGAATACACCGGACCGTTGGCCGTGGGTGTTTGCAGCAACGGTTCGCCGTAAGGGCCGGGAACGATTACCGATGCCTGGGCAGCGGCCAGCGTGTCAGGTGAATTGCCCTGATTCATATAGCCATAGCCGGCCAGGGCGATGACAGCGGCCGGAACGGTGATCAGCGCCCACTTTGGCGCCCTTTTGAGGGTGTCCGCCGAACGAGCCCATATCGACTGCGACTGGGGCTGCACTTGCTCGATGGACGGGATTTCCTGCGCGGCTTCGATGCTTGCTTCCGCGATGATCTCTTGCTCTTTGGCTTTTGCCATGTTCGACTCTCCTCGTCGGTTCGGTGGCCGTTGCCACCATTGCGCCACTGTCAGACAAAGCGTGGCCCGCCACGACGGGCGAGCCACCTTGCTGCTTGCTTACCAACCGCCATTGTTCCAGCCGTTGTTCCAGCCGTTGTTGTAACGGTTGTTGCCATTGCCGTAGCCATTGCCGTAGCCATTGCCATTGCCGGAGACATCGCTGTCCATGTCGCCGCCCATGTTGAAGCCGAAGTTGCCACGCGCGTTGCCACGACCATTGCCGCGACCATAACCATTGCCGTTGCCGTAACCGTTGCCACTACCATAGCCATTGCCGTTACCATAGCCGTTGTTGTAACCACGGTTGTAGTAGGGATTGCCGTAGTAGCCGGGGCCGGGACCATAGCCGGGCGCGCCGTTGGGGCCCTGCTGATATTGCTGCTGCTGGGGTTGCTGCTGCGGAGCATTTTGCTGGGCAACCGCCATGCTGCTGGCGACGATGGCTACGGAAGCGAACAGGACTTTGAATGCAACTTTCATTTTCACATCTCCTCTTTGATTAATCTTGGATACCACGCGAAAGAAACTTTGCGCTTGGTGTCTGCTGTGTGAAACTCGTCCGGTTCGACCACCCTCCGGGCCGACGAGCAGCGTTTAACGCATAAGCGTTAGCTAATTTACTCTTTAATTTGATTTGTATATTCGAATATGCTGATACTTGAATAAACCCCAATTATCCAGTCAGATCGATATTCAATATAAGGCTGCAATCTGTCGATACTGCATCGTGGCAGCGCCCGGCGCGGTGCACCTAGGGAGAGCTATAGTACGCCCATGCTTACGCTGCAAATTCGCACAGATCAAGGCGAGCACGCACTGGCCATGCCCGTGGGTCAGTCGGTGCGCGAAGCCCTCGACACCACCGATCTGCGGGTGCGCGCGGCCTGCGGCGGCACTGGTTCGTGCGGCGCTTGCCTGGTGCGCCTCATGCAAGGCGAGGTCAATCCGCACACGCTGGCCGAGTATCAAAAGCTCACCGCCGAGGAACGTGCCGAGGGCTTGCGGCTCGCCTGCCAGCTGCGACCGCGGGGTGACGCGGTAATTTTCCTCGAACAGCCGGCGCCGCCATCGCACTGGAAAAGCATTCCGCCGGAAAACCTGCTGCCGGCGTCAACATTGGGGTCGCGGGCCGAGTTGACTCAGCGCATCTATGGCGTCGCGGTCGATCTCGGCACCACGCACATCCGCGTCGCCCTGTGGGACCGTAAACGCGGCAAGCGCATTGCCACGCGACGCGGGCCCAACCCCCAGGGCGTCTTTGGCGCCGACGTGCTCAATCGGCTCGACACCGTGCGCGCCCGACCGGAGCGCGCCGCCGAATTGGCCAAGCTGGCGCGCAGCGCCATCGTTCAGGCCGTGCGCGACATTCTGGCCCGCGATGTCGGCGAAGTTACGCCGATGCTGGCCGAGATCGGCGAGCTCATCATCGTCGGCAACACCGCCATGCTGGCCCTGCTAACCGGCCACGGCGGCGAAGCCCTGATGCAGCCGGAAAACTGGCAAAGCGCCATCGACTGCCGTCCGCGCGACCCGATAGCCTGGCATGAACAATGGTTCATGCCCCACGCCAATATTTGGCTGCCAGAGGCTGTTGCGGGCTTCATCGGTTCGGATCTGGTGGCCGACCTCATCGCTACCGGGCTGAACGAAGGGCCTGCCGGATCACTGCTGCTCGATGTGGGCACCAATACCGAAATCGCGCTGTGGGACGGCCAGCACCTGCACCTGACTTCGGTGCCCGGCGGACCTGCCTTTGAAGGCGTTGGCATCCGTAACGGCATGCCTGCCGAAGTAGGCGCGATTTGCCGCGTACGGCCAAACGCTTCCAACGGTGGCCTGGCGTTCGAAATCCTGGGTGCGCCATTGAGCATACCTACGGGCACAGCCCCAAACACAACACCGGCCCGGGGCATCTGCGGTTCCGGCCTGGCCGATGCGGTCGCGGTGCTGCTCGAACTCGGCATTCTCAAGCCCTCGGGCCGCTTTACCGTATCGCCCGGCGCAGAGGGGTATCGCCTTGATCCCGGCAACCCCCGTACCGCCATCACCGGGGTTGATATCGACGCGTTCCAGCGGGCCAAGGCGGCGACGGCCGCCGCCATGGAAACCCTGCTCTCGACGTCGCCCACGCCCAGGCACTGGGCCTGTTGCCGCCGATAGACCCCGGGCGGATCGAACTGGCTGCCGACGCCACGCTGGCCGGCTGCGAACGCGCGCTGCTGACGGCGGGTGGCGAAAAACTTTTCTCGGCGTTGACAGGCCAAATGCGCACGATCAATCTATCCTTGGTATCAGAATACGAAGATTGCTACATCGACCACCTGCGCCTGCGGCCGATGTCCATCCAGACAGCGAGCGCACCCAACTGACCGAGGTCCATCATGCTCGATTCCATCATCAAGGCCTACAACGAAGCTGTCTTTGAAACCGACAAGGAGGCCGCCTTCGATGTGGTGAATGCCGCGCTGGCCAGCGGCATGCGGGCCGAGGACATCGTCTTCAAGATCGTTATCCCGGCGGTCGAAGAGATGATGTCGAACATCACCCGCGACCCGGATGCCAATCTCGCCCAGCACTTCATGACGGCGCAGATTGCTTCCGAAGTCACCGAGAAGATGCTGGAAAAATTTGAGCATCCGCCCGAGATCATCGGTCGCGTCGTGATCGGCACGGCCCACGGTGACCTCCATTCGCTGGGCAAGCGTATCGTCATGGGTTGCCTCAAGGCGCTGATGGTCGAGGTGATCGATCTCGGCGTGAATGTACCGGCGGCGCGCTTCGTCGATGAAGCCGTGGCCAACGCGGCTCAGGTGATTGCCGTTTCGGCGATGATGGTGCATACGGCCACCGGCGAGAACGGCGCCCGCGGCGTGCGGCAGATCCTCCGTGAACGAGGGATCGAAAAGCAGTTCAGGATCGTTGTTGGCGGCGCCCCTTACCGCTTCGACAACGAGCTATACAAAACGGTGGGCGCCGATGGCTGGGCGCCGGATGGCGTCAATGCCAGCCGGATGATTGTCGATCTGATCAAGGAGGTGAAAGCATCATGACGCCCCTCGAAATTCTTGTCGCCGCCGTTACTGGCGCGCCCGCGCCGCGCATCCCGATCTTCTGCAACCTGCTCGACCACGGGCCGCGCGAACTGGGTATGGCGCAGCAGCAGTATTACGCCAACGGCGAATATGTGGCGGCCGGGCAGCTCAAGATGCGCGAGCGTTATGGGCACGACAATGTCTGGAGCCTGTTCTACGTCGGCAAGGAGGCGGAACTGCTCGGCTGCAACGAAATTCTTTATGCCGAGGATGGCCCGCCCAACGTCGCCGATTTTGTCATCAAGAGCTACGACGACGTCGCCCGGCTGGAGGTGCCGGACGACATTACCGCCCACCCGGCCTGGACCGAAACCGCCAGGTGCCTGAAGATTCTCAAGGACGAAGTCGGCGCCACCCACCCGATCTGCGCCTATCTCACCGCCTCGACCACCCTGCCCGCCCTGCTGATGGGCATGGACAAGTGGATGGAACTGCTGCTCACCGGCCCGGCCGACGTGCGCGACGAACTGCTGAAGAAATGCAGCGAGTTTTATCAAAAAGAAGTTGCCGCCTATCGGGCCGCCGGGGCGAATGTGCTGGTGTATTCAACCCCGTTCGGTTCCACGTCCTTCGTCGGCATGAAGCGCTTCAAGGATTTTTCGATGCCGTGGATGCAGCTCGATCTAACCCCCGGTGGCGTCGGCAGCATCGTCTACTACTGCGGCATGGCGCCCTTCAATAATGTCATCCAGCAGGTGATGGACGAATTGAAGATCGGCGTCTATTACATCAGCCCGCTGGCCGACCTGGCCGAAGCCAAGGCGATCATCGGCGCCAAGGGACTGACCTGCGGCGTCATCGACGACATCAAAATGATCGGCTGGACGCCGGAGCAGACGCGCGCCGAAGTGAAGCGCATGTGCGAGATCGGCATGGTGGATGAGCATTTTCTCTTCGGCACCGGCGTCATGCCGCTGGGCGTGCCCGAAGCGAACATTCACGCCATGATCGCCGCCGCCTTCGAATACGGCACATATAAAAGGGATTAGCCATGAAAACCGCCATGCCCCCGCTGGTCGCCGCCAATGCCTTGCCGGGCAACAAGCCGCTGGTGATGGTCGGTTGCGGCATCCTGCACAAGGAAGTCGATTACCTGATCAGGAAAAATGGCTGGAATGTCGAGACGCAGTTTCTCGACTCGGCGTTGCACAATTATCTCGGCAAACTGTCCGATCAGCTCAACGCCGCGCTTGCCGCCGACGAACAGGCCGGCAAAGAAGCCGTCGTCTTCTACGGTTGCTGTCATCCGAAGATCGACGACATCATGCAAAACCACCATACCGTGCGCACTCATGGCCAGAATTGCATCGTCATGCTGATCGGCTACGAAAAGTTCATGGAGGAACTGGAAAAGGGCGCCTATTTTCTGCTCGAAGACTGGGCGCTGACCTGGGAGCCGATGATCACCCAGGCCTTCGGCGGCAACCTTGCCGTAATACGCGAAATCTTCCACAGCAGCCACAAGGGCATCATCGCCATCCGCACGCCCTGCTCGGCCGACTTCAGGGCCGCCGCCGAGGCCGCCGCCGCCTTCGTCGACCTGCCGCTAACCTGGATGGATGCCGATCTGGGGCATCTCGAAGCGGTGCTGGCCGACGCCATTGCCCGCAAACAGCAGCTTCCGTGACGGGCTAACGTGTGCCGCCGCCGGAAACTGCCTCTCCCGCCGCCGAAATAGAACGCCTGCAAGGTCGCGTGCGCCGGTTGGCGGAGGAGAAGTCCTATCTGCAATTGACCCTCCGGCTGATCGAACAACTCAACCCGCTGCCCGGCATCGAGGACATGGTGGCGACCATGCTCTGCAATATTGTCGAGACGATCGGCGGCACCAACATCAAGCTGTGGTACTGGATTGATGACCAATTGCATTACGCTGACTTTCTCGGCGGTAATAAAATCGTGGCGAGCATCGACGATCCGATGGCGGCCGAAGTTGCGCAAAAACGGCGTTTCATCGAACGGCAGGGCGACGTGGAGGATTCGCTCTTGCGCGGCGGGGTGATTCCGGGCTCGTGGACCTGGGCGTTTCCGCTGCCGGTGGGGCAGGAACTGCTGGGTGTCATCAAGCTGGAAAACGTGCATATCATCGGCGCTTCGCTGCGCAACTACCTGCCGCTTTTCTTCAGCCACGCGGCGCTGATTCTCAGCAACGAGATTCGCAATTTCAGCCGCCTCGCCGCCGAAACCAAGCTGCGCCAGCGCGAGCGCGACCTGCGCGCGATCATGGACAACCTGCCGTCGATAATCAGCTACTGGGACCGCAACCTGCGCAACCGCTTCGGCAACCGCGCCTACGTTGCCTGGTATGGCATCGAACCCGAAACAATGGTTGGCATGTACCTGCGCGAGGTCATCGGCGAGGAAAGTTTTCAGCTCAACCTGCCCTACATCGAAGCCGCGCTGCGCGGTGAGACGCAGGTATTCGAACGCGCCATTTCGCCGTCTGGCGGAAAACCCGCCCGCCATGCGCTGATCAACTATATCCCGGATATTCGCGATGGCGTGGTCGATGGTATCTATGTGCTGGTGTCCGATATCACTCCCGTCAAGCAAGCCGAGGCCGAACTGGACAAATATCGTCTCCATCTGGAAGAACTGGTTACCGAGCGCACGGTGCAGCTCGAACAGGCCAAGCTGACGGCGGAAGCGGCCAACCGGATGAAATCGGTATTCCTCGCCAACATGTCGCACGAACTGCGGACGCCGCTCAACGCCATACTCGGCTTTGCCCAGATCATGGAGCGCGACGCGCGCATTCCGGCGGACGAACACCGCAACCTGGAGACGATCAACCGTTCCGGCAAGCACCTGCTGTCGATCATCAACGATGTGCTGGAAATTTCGCGTATCGAGGCTGGGCGCACCGTTGTTCATTCCGAAGCCTTCGATCTCCAGGCCACGCTGGCCGCCATCGAGGAGATGATGCGGCTGCGCGCGGACAGCAAACACTTGGCGCTGCGCGTGGTGCGTCACGCAGATTTGCCACGCACCGTGCTGGGCGACGCCCATCACCTGCGCCAGGTGCTGATCAATCTGCTCGGCAATGCCGTCAAATACACCGACACCGGCGAGGTGAGCCTGGCTGTTCGCCCCGTCGAAGGCGGCATTCGTTTCGAGGTGGCCGATACTGGGCCAGGTATTGCGGCGGCAGACCAGGAAACCATCTTTCAGGCTTTCTACCAGACCGAGCACGGTGTGGCCAAGGGCGAGGGCACCGGTCTTGGCCTGACCATCAGCCGCGAGTTTGTCCACCTGATGGGGGGCGAACTGAGCGTGGCGAGCATACCGGGCAAGGGCAGCGTGTTCGGCTTTACCGTACCGCTACCGCCGACTTTTTTTGCCATCGCTGAGTCTAGTCATGGCCGCGTCGTCGGCCTTGCCGATGGCCAGTTGCCGCCCCGCATCCTGGTGGCGGAAGATCACCCGGACAGCAGCGAACTGATCGTGTGCCTGCTCGACGGCATCGGCTGCGAGGTTCGCGTGGCCGAGAACGGCCGGCGGGCAGTGGAAATCTTCACTGCCTGGCACCCGGATTTCATCTGGATGGACATGCGCATGCCGGTGATGGACGGTTACGCCGCCACCAAAGCCATCCGGGCGTTACCGGGCGGCGACAAGGTCAAGATCGTGGCCTTGACCGCCAGCGCCTTTCGCGAAGATCGCGCCGCCATTTTGGCAGCGGGTTGCGACGAACTGATCAGCAAACCGGTCGAGGAGGACCGGCTTTTTGCCGTGATGGGCGAATTGCTCAAGCTCGGGTTCCGCCATGAAAAAGAAGCCGCGCTGCCCATGCCTGTTACCGACGCGACCCTCGGTCTGTCGGCGCTGCCGGAAAGCCTGCGCGCAGCACTGCTGGCCGCGGCCGACAGCTACGATGCCCCGTCCCTGCGTGGCCTGATCGAGCGCATGAAGCCCGACCATCCGCAAGAGGCTGCCGCCATCGATGAACTGGTCTATGGCTACCGCTTCGATGAGGTAGCCGGACTTTGCCGGCGACAGGCCGCCTGAATCCACTCAACACAGTCCACAACTCATTGACAGCCGACGCGAAAAGTCCGAAAATTCGCGTCCTTTCGACGCTGTGCCTATCGCATCGCGGTGAAAATTGGGGAGTCGCCAAGTTGGTTAAGGCACCGGATTTTGATTCCGGCATTCGAAGGTTCGACTCCTTCCTCCCCAGCCATGTTTTCCGCGGGCAGGCCTGACCGGGTCTGCCCGATTCGTTTCACTCCATTCCTGCTTCCATCTGCAAAGGCCCGGCGCGCATGGCTTACGATAGCCTGATGGTCTTCACCGGCAACGCCAACCCCAAGTTGGCGGCCGATGTCGTGCGTCGACTCAACATCTCGCTGGGCCGCTCCGCCGTCGGTCGTTTCTCGGATGGCGAAACCAGTGTCGAGATTCTCGAAAACGTGCGCGGCAAGGATGTTTTCATCCTGCAGCCCACCTGTGCGCCGACCAATGACAACCTGATGGAACTGGTGATCCTGGCCGACGCGCTAAAGCGTTCCTCGGCCGGTCGCATCACCGCCGCCATACCCTATTTCGGCTACGCCCGCCAGGATCGGCGGCCGCGTTCGGCGCGGGTGCCCATCGCCGCCAAGGTCGTCGCCAACATGTTGCAGGCCGCCGGCGTGCAACGCCTGCTGACGGTCGACCTGCACGCCGACCAGATCCAGGGCTTTTTCGACATTCCGGTCGACAATATCTACGCCGCGCCCATCCTGCTCGGCGACATCTGGAAACAGAGCCACCCTGACCTGCTGGTGGTATCGCCCGACGTCGGCGGCGTGGTGCGCGCACGCGCCATCGCCAAGCGGCTGGAGTCCGACCTGGCCATCATCGACAAGCGGCGGCCGCGCGCCAATGTTTCCGAAGTCATGAACATCATCGGCGATGTCGACGGCCGCACCTGCGTCATCATGGACGACATCGTCGACACCGCCGGCACGCTGGTCAAGGCCGCTTTCGCCCTCAAGCAGCGCGGCGCCAAGCGGGTCGTCGCCTATTGCACCCATGCGGTGCTGTCGGGTTCCTCCATTTCGCGCATCGAGGCATCCGATCTTGACGAACTGGTCGTCACCGACACCATTCCGCTGCGTGAGGATGCCAAGGCTTGCGGCCGCATCCGCATTGTGTCGATCGCGCATCTGCTGGCAGAGACCATGCTGCGCATCAGCAACGAAGAGTCGGTCTCCTCGCTGTTCATGGATTAAACCGTCACGTTTTATCAACCCCTCGCCTGGTCGCGGGCGGGGTTTCTTACCACTGGAGCAATCATGCAAATTGAATTCAACGCAACGAAACGCGAACTGCAGGGAACGAGTGCGAGCCGCCGCCTGCGTCGTGCTGGCCGGGTCCCCGGCATCATCTATGGCGGCGAAAGCCAGCCGCAGCCCATCGACATCGATCACAACGAAATTTTCCAGCACCTGCGCAAGGAAGCCTTCTATTCTTCCGTGTTGACCATGAATCTCGATGGCGCGCAGCAGTTGTGCCTGCTGCGCGACGTGCAACGTCATGCTTACAAGCAGATCATCCTGCATATCGACTTCCAGCGTATCGACGCCAGCCACCTGATTCACCAGAAGGTACCCCTGCACTTCATCAATGCCGACTCCCCCGCCGTCAAGCAGGCTGGCGGCATGGTTCAGCACATCATGACTGAACTCAACGTCAAGTGCATGCCCAAGGACCTGCCCGGATTTATCGAGGTCGATCTCCAGGACCTCGCCGGTGGCGAATCGATCCACGTCTCCCAGCTCAAGATGCCCGATGGCGTCGAGGCAGTGGTGCATCGGGGTGAAGACCCGGTGGTTGCCACCATCGTCGTTCGCGGCGGCGCTGCCGCGGCCGAGGAACTTGAAGTCGCCCCGACCGAGATCCAGGTCTCCACCGAGAAGAAGCCGGCCGAGAAAAAGTCCGAGAAGACCGACCGGCGATAATTTACTGGCATGCAGGCACCCCTGCGACTGATCGTCGGCCTCGGCAACCCCGGGGCCGATTATTCCGAAACCCGGCACAACGCCGGGTTTTGGTTTTGTGAGCGCCTTGCCCGCGAACTCGGCGCAAGCTTTGCCCGCGAATCGCGCTACCACGGCTGGGTGGCCCAGGCGCGTGACGCCAACCTGTGGCTGCTGATGCCCTCGACCTTCATGAACGACTCCGGCCGCGCCGTGCAGGCACTGGCGCACTTCTATCGCGTCGCCCCGGAAGAAATGCTGGTGGTGCATGATGAACTCGATCTGCCGCCCGGACAGTTGCGCCTGAAATTTGGCGGCGGCCTTGGTGGCCACAACGGCCTGAAAAGCATCACGGCGCATCTGGGCACCCAGGATTACTGGCGCTTGCGCATCGGCATCGGCCACCCGGGCGACCGTAATGAAGTGATCAACTATGTGCTGAAGCCGCCGCGCAAGGAAGAAGCGCTCGAAATCGACACCGCCATCGACCGCGCCCTGCTGGCTTGGCCGCAACTGGCGAAGGCCGATTTCAACGCCGCCACCCAGAAAATCAACGCGCGGCCCGCGCCACCCAATAAGGAAGCGACATGAGTTTGAAATGCGGCATCGTCGGACTGCCCAACGTTGGCAAGTCCACCCTCTTCAACGCCCTGACCAAGTCGGGTATCGCGGCGGAGAATTATCCCTTCTGCACCATCGAGCCGAACGTCGGTATCGTCGAAGTGCCCGATGCGCGGCTGGCCGCGCTTTCCGCCATCGTCAAGCCGCAGAAAATCCAGCCGGCCATCGTCGAATTCGTCGATATCGCCGGACTGGTAGCCGGGGCCAGCAAGGGCGAGGGTCTGGGCAACCAGTTCTTGGCCAACATCCGCGAAACGGACGCCATCGTCCATGTCGTGCGCTGCTTTGCCGACGATAACGTGATCCACGTTGCCGGCAAGATCGATCCGCTGTCCGACATCGAGGTGATCGACACCGAACTGGCATTGGCCGACATGACGGCGGTGGAACGCGCCTTGACGCGCTATTCGAAGCAGGCCAAATCGGGCGGCGACAAGGATGCCAAGTTGCTGGTGCCGGTGCTCGAAAAATGTCTCGCCCAGCTCAACCAGGCCAAAGCCGTGCGGGCGCTGGATTTCTCCAAGGAAGAATGGGCGCTGCTCAAGCCCTTTTACCTGATCACGGCCAAGCCGGTGCTGTACGTCGCCAACGTCAAGGAAGGCGGCTTCGAGAACAATCCCTACATCGATGCGGTACGCAGCCACGCGGCAGAGGAAAAGGCCGAAGTAGTGGTGGTGTGTGCGGCCATCGAGGCCGAAATCGCTGATCTGGAAGACGACGAAAAGCAGATGTTCCTGGCCGATCTGGGCCAGGACGAACCCGGGCTGAACCGCCTGATTCGCGCCGGTTACAAACTGCTCGGCCTACAAACCTATTTCACGGCGGGCGTGAAGGAAGTGCGCGCCTGGACCATCCACGCCGGCGACACCGCGCCGCAGGCCGCCGGCGTCATTCACACCGATTTCGAAAAAGGTTTCATCCGCGCCCAGACCATCGCGTTCGACGACTTCATCGCCTTCAAAGGCGAAGCGGGCGCCAAGGAAGCGGGCAAGATGCGCGCCGAAGGCAAGGAATACGTAGTCAAGGATGGCGACGTCCTGAATTTTCTCTTCAACGTCTAAGCAGCCTTTCGGACGCACGCGAACCGTGGCGGACAATAGAATCAATATAGATCAATATATTGCTGCATTTTTCTGACTGTAGTCGTC
>JAIFMO010000055.1 GCA_020048435.1 Sulfuritalea sp. | reverse complement strand
GCATCGACGTAGTCGAACTGCACACGGCTATCGCCGCCAATCCCACTGACCTCGATGCCCGTCTTAAACTGGCCAACGCCCTGGCAGTGGCCATGGACTACCGTGGCGCCTTCGAGAACCTGCTTGCCATCGTTCGCCAGGACAGAAAATGGAACGAAGACGCCGGTCGCCTGACCATGCTGACCCTGTTCAGCATGCTCGGCGCCCAGCCGCAACACGACGAACTGGTGCGCGAATTCCGTGTCGCGCTGTCACGCACGCTCAACTGACAGCGGACAGCGTCCGACTTGCCGCCAACTCCTGATACCGTTAGCCGCTGCCCGTGGTGTCTTGGCGACGATTTGTATGTCGCCTATCACGACAAGGAATGGGGCGTGCCGGCGTACGGCCAGCGCCGACTTTTTGAGTTCCTGATTCTCGAAGGCGCCCAGGCGGGATTGTCGTGGCTCACCATCCTGCGCAAGCGGGAAAACTATCGCCGCGCCTTCGACGACTTCGATCCGGAAAAAGTCGCCAATTACAACGAAGCCGATGTCGCCCGCCTGCTCGCCGATGTCGGCATCGTGCGCAATCGCCTGAAGATACGCGCCACCCTCGGTAACGCCAGCGCCTTTCTCGCCGTCGACAAGGAATTCGGCGGCTTCGACCGTTACCTGTGGGGTTTCGTCGGTGGCCAGACGATCCAGAATGTCTGGCGCACGCAGGCTGAAGTGCCCGTCAGTTCGCCTGCGGCGGCAGCCCTCTCCCGCGATCTGCGGCGGCGCGGCTTCAGATTCGTCGGCCCCACCATCTGCTACTCACTGATGCAGGCAGTCGGGTTG
This sequence comes from Sulfuritalea sp., assembly GCA_020048435.1. Taxonomy (GTDB): domain Bacteria; phylum Pseudomonadota; class Gammaproteobacteria; order Burkholderiales; family Rhodocyclaceae; genus Sulfurisoma. The sequence goes on along the minus strand of JAIFMO010000055.1, from coordinate 9,460 downwards.
GTCAACGACCATCTGGTCGATTGCTTCCGCCATGCGGAGCTTGCCGCCTGATCAGGTTTTTGCGAAGGCCAGCACGCCTTTTTCCACCGTCACCCGCACGGTATCCTTGGCGCCGAACCGGCCTTCAAGAATAGCCTTGGCCAGCGGATTTTCGATACGTTCCTGAATCGCCCGCTTGAGCGGCCGCGCGCCAAACACCGGATCGAAACCGGCGGCGGCAATCTCCGCCAGCGCCGCATCGGCCACGTCGATGCGCATCTCCAGCTTGGCCAAGCGCTTTTCGAGATAACCGAGTTGTATCTTCGCAATGCCGGCGATGTGCTGTTCGTCGAGCGCGTGGAACACCACAATTTCGTCGATGCGATTCACGAACTCCGGCCGGAAATGCGTCTTCACCTCGCCCATCACGGCCAGCTTGATGATCTGGTAATCATCGCCCGACATCTGCTGGATCATCTGCGATCCCAGGTTCGATGTCATCACGATCACCGTGTTCTTGAAGTCGACCGTACGCCCCTGGCCGTCAGTCATGCGGCCGTCGTCGAGCACCTGCAACAGCACGTTGAAGACATCCGGATGCGCCTTCTCCACCTCGTCAAAGAGGATCACCGAGTAGGGCTTGCGCCGCACCAGCTCAGTCAGGTAGCCGCCCTCCTCGTAGCCGACGTAGCCCGGCGGCGCGCCGATCAGCCGCGCCACCGAATGCTTCTCCATGAACTCGCTCATGTCGATGCGGATCAGGTGGTCTTCGGCATCGAACAGGAATTCGGCCAGCGCCTTGCATAGCTCGGTCTTGCCCACGCCGGTCGGACCAAGGAAAAGGAAACTGCCGTAAGGCCGATTCTCATCCGACAGGCCGGCGCGCGAGCGGCGAATGGCGTCGGCCACCAGGCGCACGGCCTCGTCCTGACCGATGACGCGCTGATGTAGTTTGTCCTCCATCTTGAGCAGCTTTTCGCGCTCGCCCTGCATCATCTTCGACACCGGAATGCCAGTGGCGCGCGAAACGACCTCGGCGATTTCCTCGGCGCCCACCTGCGTGCGCAGCAAGCGGTTCGCTGCCGTACCGCTAGCGCCGACTTTTTCAGCCGCGTGCAGTTGCGCTTCAAGCTGCGCCTCCAACTGCGGCAACTTGCCATATTGCAGTTCGGCCACCTTGTCGAGCTGCCCCTTGCGCTGAAGGTCGGCCATCTGCGCGCGCATGCGGTCGATCTCTTCCTTGATGTGCGCCGAGCCTTGCACCTGCGCCTTCTCGGCCTTCCATATTTCTTCGAGATCGGAGTATTCCTTCGATAATTTGGCGATCTCGTCCTCGATCAGGCCGAGACGCTTTTTCGAGGCTTCATCCTTCTCCCGCTTCACCGCCTCGCGCTCGATCTTCAGCTGGATCAGACGGCGGTCGAGCTTATCCATGACTTCCGGCTTGGAATCGATTTCCATCTTGACGCGCGCCGCCGCCTCGTCGATCAGGTCGATGGCCTTGTCGGGCAGGAAGCGGTCGGTGATGTAGCGGTGTGACAGTTCCGCCGCGGCGACGATGGCCGGGTCGGTGATATCCACGCCGTGGTGAATCTCGTACTTCTCCTGCAAGCCGCGCAGGATGGCGATGGTCGATTCCACGCTCGGCTCGTCGACCAGCACTTTCTGGAAACGCCGCTCCAGCGCCGCATCCTTCTCGATGTACTTGCGATATTCGTCGAGCGTGGTGGCGCCGATGCAATGCAGTTCGCCGCGCGCCAACGCCGGCTTCAGCATGTTGCCGGCATCCATCGCCCCCTCGGCCTTGCCGGCGCCGACCATAGTGTGCAGTTCGTCGATGAAGACGATGATGCGACCCTCGTCCAGCGCGATTTCCTTCAGCACGGATTTCAGGCGTTCCTCGAATTCGCCGCGATACTTGGCACCGGCCAGCAGCGCCGCCATGTCGAGGCTGAGCACCTTCTTGCCCTTCAGCGTTTCCGGCACCTCGTCATTAACGATGCGCTGCGCCAACCCCTCGACGATAGCGGTTTTGCCGACGCCGGGCTCGCCGATCAGCACCGGGTTGTTCTTGGTGCGGCGTTGCAAAATCTGGATGGCGCGGCGGATCTCATCGTCGCGGCCGATCACCGGGTCAAGCTTGCCCTGCCGGGCGCGCTCGGTCAGGTCCATGCAATATTTCTTCAACGACTCACGCTGACCCTCGGCTTCCTGCGAGCCGACGTTCTGGCCGCCGCGCACGGCGTCGATGGCCTGTTCCAGCGGCGCACGCGACAGGCCATGCTCCTTTAGCAGTCGCCCCGTGTCGCCCTTGTCACCCGCTAGCGCCAACAAAAACATCTCCGAGGCAATGAACTGGTCGCCGCGCTTTTGCGCTTCCTTGTCGGTGAGATTGAGCAGGTTGCCCAGATCGCGACCGATGGATACCTCGCCGCCGGTTCCTTCAACCTGCGGCAAACGGGCGATGGACTTCTCCAGCGCAAGCTTGAGCGGTGCGACATTGACACCCGCGCGTTGCAGCAGCGAACGGGTGCCGCCGTCATCCTGATCAAGCAGCGCCAGCAGCAGGTGTTGCGGCTCGATCATCTGGTTGTCGTGACCGACTGCCAGGCTCTGGGCATCGGATACAGCCTGCTGGAACTTGGTGGTGAATTTATCGAAACGCATGATGATCCTCGCCGGGCACGTTGGAATGCAACGTAGGTGGGGAGACTGCGGGACATTTCAATAGCCACGAAAGCGACACGGGAATCCCGCCGACTCGACGACTCTCAGGTCAATTCACGCACAAAGCCTTGATTCAAGTCAGAGCAGCGCAAGGGTTTGGTGCTATGCTGCTCGGGTCATTGTCGCTGTAACACACAAGGGAGCCAGTTATGAGTAACAAAAATGAGCATTTCAGCGAAATCCACCGTAAGAATATGGAAGCAGCGATGCGCCTCGCTCAGCTATCCATCGACAATTCCCAGCGCATCATGTCGCTTCAATCGGAACTGGCCCGCGAGCTCTTCCAGAGCAGCGTCGATAACGCCAAGTCCCATACGGGCGTCGGCGCGCCACAGGACATCATGTCCCTGCGCACCCAGTACGCACAAGAAACCGCACAGAAAATGATGGAAACCGCGCAACGCATCGCCGAAGTCGGCAACGAAGCCCGCACCGAATTTTCGCGCCTGATCACCGAACAGCTCGCCTCCGGCAGCCAAGACCTGATGGAGGCCTTCCAGTCCTTCTTCAAGACCCTGCCCGGCCAGAACGCCAACATGCTGGAAAGCATGCAGCAAGCGATGGCAACCGCCAACAGCGCCTTCGAGCAGATCGCCAAGGTCTCCGGCGCACCGTTCGCCGCCAAGAAGAAGTAAGTCAGTAGCCAGCGGTCATTTCCCGCCCCTTCCCTCGGGAAGGGGCGTTGATTTTGTACGCGGTGTTGTTACAGGGCGTGCCTTGGCTGCGTCCCAGCGCCAAAGGGCGCTTGGTCCACAGACAAATCAATCCATCATCCAGCGCGCGGCGGCATTGTCGTCGCTCTCGCGGGCATCGACCCAGCGGCCGCCCCCGGCGGTTTCTTCCTTTTTCCAGAACGGCGCACGGGTTTTCAGGTAGTCCATGATGAACTCGCAGGCGGCAAAGGCATCGTGGCGATGGCTGGAGGCCACGGCGACGAGGACGATGCGCTCGCCCGGCAGCAGGCGGCCAACGCGGTGGATGACGCGCGCACCGAGCAGTTGCCAGCGGTTGCGCGCCTGCGCGACGATTTCTGCCAGCGCCTGTTCGGTCATGCCGGGATAGTGCTCCAGCGTCATGGCGGTCACACCTGCCGTACCGCTACCGCCGACTTTTTGGCCCATCGGCACGTCGGCGCGCACCAGCCCGATGAAACTCACCACCGCGCCCGCTGCCGCATCGCCGGCAGTCAGCATAGCCGTCTCGGCGCCAACGTCGAAATCCGCCGCCTGCACCGAAACACTGAACATGGCGGTGAACAGGGGCTTCATCCGCCGGTAACGGGCGGAAAGAAGGCCACCTCGTCGCCATCGCTCACCGTCGCGTCGACACCGACCATGACCTGATTGATGGCGCAGCGCAGGTTTTTCGTGCGCGCCAGCGCCGCCCACGGCTCGCCCCGCGCAATGATATGGTCCCGCAAGGCGCCGACGGTGGCCACGCCGACTGGCAACGCAAGATCCTCGGCGGCAACGCCCAGCGCCTCGCGCAGGCTGGCGAAATAGAGCAACTTCACAACAGTTCGCCGAAGGGAATGAATTGCACGATATCGCCCGCGTGGATCGGTTGCGCCGGCGGGTTGTCGACCAGGCCATCGGCCCAGGCCGTCGAGGTCAGCACGCCCGCGCCCTGGTGGGGGAAAAGCTCCAGCCGGCCACCATCGTCACCCCGGCCGATGCGCGCGCGCAGGAATTCGCGGCGGGCGTCGGGTTTGGGCCAGTCGAAGCCGGCCGTCAGCGGCAACCGGCACGGCAGCCAGTCGGCCGCGCCCATGCGCTTGAGGATGAAGGGCCGCACCAGCATGAGGAAGGTGACGAAACCCGACACCGGATTGCCCGGCAGGCCAATGAAATCGGCCCCATCGTTCAAATTGCCCCCCCTGGCGACGCGACCGAAGGCCAGCGGCTTGCCCGGCTTGATGGCGAGCTTCCACAGGTTCAGCTCACCCTCGGCCTCGACGGCGGGGCGAACGTGATCTTCCTCGCCCACCGAAACGCCGCCTGAGGTGAGGATGAGATCGGACACCGCCGCCGCCCGCCGCAGCGCATCACGCGTCGCGTCCAGCGTGTCGGGCACGTTGCCGAGATCGGTCACGGCGCAGCCAAGGCGTTCGAGCAGGCCGCGCAGCACATAGCGGTTGGAGTTGTAGATGGCGCCAGGATTGAGCGGCTCGCCCGGCATGACCAGTTCGTCGCCGGTGAAAAAGAGAGCAACGCGCAGCCGCCGAAAAGTCGGCACGAGCGGTACGCCAATCGACGCCGCCAGCCCCAACGCCTGCGGCGTCAGCCGCGTGCCGGCGGCAAGAATCTCGGCGCCGACACGAATATCCTCGCCGCAACGACGGATGTTCTCGCCGTCGCGGGGTGCGTGATTGACGATGACGTATCCACCCAAATGAGCACCATCGCGCTCGCAGCGTTCCTGCATCACCACGGCATCCGCCCCCTCGGGCACCGGCGCGCCGGTGAAGATGCGGGCGGCGCTGCCGGCGGCCAGCGTGTGGCCGACGTTGCCGGCCTGAATGCGTTGCGTCACCGGCAGCCGCGTGCCGGCGGCCAGCACGTCGGCGCAGCGCACGGCGTAGCCGTCCATCGCGCTATTGTCGAGCGGCGGCACGTCGAGCGTCGACCGCAGCGATGTCGCCAGCACACGGCCGTCGGCCTCGGTCAGCGGCAGCGATTCGGTCTCGGCCACGGGATGAGCCGCGTCCAGCAGGCGGTCCAGCGCATCTTCAAAACTCAGCAGATTCTTGCTCATTGCAGGTCCACGCTTTTCAGCACAAAAGCGGCGATGGCCGCATGATCGTTGAGATCGAGCCACGGCAGCGGCCCGTCGAAAGACACGTCGGAGGCGATGGCGACGATGCTGGGATTTTCCGGCCAGATGAACGGTTTGCCGTTGGCCGGCCGATGCACCTCGATCTTCGGCAGGATATTGGTCTTGTAGCCCTCGATCAGCACCAGGTCGCAGGGCGCGAGAAGTGCCAGTTGCTCATCGAGGTTCGGCTCGGCCTCGCCGCGCAGTTCGTGCATGATCGCCCAGCGCTGGTCGCATACCAGCATCACCTCGCTGGCGCCGGCCGTGCGGTGGCGAAAGGAATCCTTGCCCGGCCGGTCGATGTCAAAGCCGTGGTGGGCGTGCTTGATCAGCGAAACGCGCAGACCCTGAGCGACGAAGCGCGCGATCAGTGCCTCGATCAGCGTGGTCTTGCCTGCGTTGGAATAGCCAGCGAAACCGAATACCTTCATGTCGAATCAACCCTCGCAAAACCGCCGCCCGGCGTGCGGAAATTGGTAGTCTGGCCTTGGTACAGCCGCGCGGCCACTAGTTGAACGACGCCACGATAGACATAGTTGCGCAGATCAACCTTGAGTTGGATCATTTCGCCATTCAGTTCGATATTTATTGTCGACGGCGGTGCGAATTCCTGCGCCACATAATCGCCGGCGAGGATTTCGTCGAACACCCGCTTGGTCAGCTTGTCGCCGCGATAGGCGGCCTTTGAACCGAAGCCGGCGGCTGGCTTGAAAAAGAGCTGACGGCGGCGCGCCCAGAAGTCGGCGGCGCGCACGGGCGTCACGCTTTCCGTGCGCGGGATGCCGGCCAGCAACACCCGCCGCGTCTCGACAGCGACGCCCCAACTGGCCAGCAGTGCGTCGTCGGTCAGCGCGACGAGGTTGCGCTTGTCGGCGTAGAGCGCGTGCAGGCGCGGATGCGGCGTGATCGTCGCCACGCCGTCCAGCCAGGCCTCGCGCAGCACGGCGTGGCGCGGCTCGGAAAAAGTGAAATCGGTCAGGCGGTTATAGACGAGGTCGATCCGCGTTTCCTCGAACCATAGCCCACCGTGGCAAAGCATGAGATCGTCCGGATCGCAGACGATGGCGCGAATGCCCTGCGCTGCGAAGAGTTGCTCGAATGCGAGGAATTCCGGATAGAGATATTGCGTCGCCGGCTGCGTATCGACGATGGCGAGCGTCTTCAGTTCTCGCCCGCCAAACTCGGCACACGCAGCACACTCGGCATATTCGGCGCGAAACATGGCGACGTAGGCCGCCAGCACATCGCTGGCACTGCCATCATTACCCCCGGCCTGCAACGCCGCCAGCAGGCCGCCACCGGCGTTGGTGTTGATCTCGATAAGTTGCGGTCCGGCGTCGGTCAGGTGGAAATCGTAGCCCATGAAGACGCCGCTTGCCATACCGCTTGTCCCACGGGGATTCCCTGTGGTCACGCCATCGACTTTTTGCGCTCGCGCCTGCCACACCGGCAGCGCGATGACGCCTTCGATGGCGGTAATAAGCTCGCCCATGCGCGCATGGTCGGCTGCGGCAACGGGCACCGTGGCGGCCGCAAACAAATGCGGGCGTTCGGCGAGCAGGTCGGCGGGTAAATCGGTGAGGTTCATCAGTCGCAGTTTACCCCGCGAAGAAGGCCACGACGTCGGCCACCTCGCGGCTGCGGCGCATCGGCGGCAGCGAACGCCAGATGCGCGCACCGTAGGACTTTTCGACCATGCGCGGATCGCAGATCATCAATACGCCACGATCGGTTTCGTCGCGGATCAGTCGCCCGGCGCCCTGCTTCATGCTGATCACGGCGCGCGGCAATTGATGTTCGACGAAGGCGTTGCGACCCTGTTTTTTGAGATGATCGATGCGGGCGGACAACACCGGATCATCCGGCGGCGCAAAAGGCAGTTTGTCGATAACCACCAATGAAAGCGCTTCGCCGCGCACATCGACGCCTTCCCAGAAGCTCTGGCTCGCCACCAGCACAGCGTTGCCGCGCTGGCGAAAACGTTCGAGCAATTCTGTCTTCGAACCATCGCCCTGCAACAGCAAGGGCATGGTGGCGCTCTCGAATTCGATGCGCTCCTTCAGTAGTTCGTGGATGCGCCGCATCGCGCGCAAGGAAGTGCACAAGACGAAAGAACCCTTGCCCGTCGCGCCGGCTGCCCGGATCGCCGGCCATGCCGCCTCCACCACGGCTTCGTTGTAGTTCGGGCTATTGGGATCGGGCAGGTGCTGCGGACAATAAAGCAGCGCATTGCGCGCGTAATCGAAGGGGCTGCCCCAGCAACCGGTTTCCGCCACGTCAAGGCCGAGGGCGGCGTCCAGGCGCGCGGATGTCCGTCCAGTTGACGCTTGAAAATCTTCGCCACAGATAGCGGCGTCTGGATGAGCGTTACCGAATAGGTCGAGGCATCGGCCCAGCGCACGGTGGGGCTTTCGCCATCGTCGCCCGCCTCGACCACGTTGCCCGCAACATCGCTCATGGCCTCGGCCGGCGACGCCTGCCAGTGTTTCAGCCGCAGCATCAGTTCCTGCGTCCGGCGCAGACAATTGGCCAGTCCTTCGGAACGTTCGGCCTGCGATTCGAGATGGCGGCCAAATTCAGCCAGGTCCTTTTGCAGCACCTCCAGCGCCTCGCCAAAGTGCTTGCGCTCGGCCAGTTGCGCGGCGGACATGCGGGCGCCCTCGCGCGGCAGTGACAGGCGCAGATCCTTGGCCGCCTTTTCCAGCTGGCGCGTGGCATCTTGCAGCGGCGCGTAATCCTTGGCATTGGCCACGGCTTCAAGTCGGGTATCGCGGGCCAGATCGACCAACTGCGCCGAGCCGACCGCCTCGCCGAAAAACAACCCGGCCACGTCCGGCACCTGATGCGCCTCGTCGAAGATCACCGTGTTGCAGGCCGGCAGCAGCTCGGCCATGCCGTCGTCCTTGAGCATGACGTCGGCGAAGAACAGATGATGATTCACCACCACCACGTCCGCCGCCATCGCCTCGCGCCGCGCCCGCAAGACGAAGCAGGCCTTGACGTCGGGACACTCCTGGCCGAGGCAGTTGTCGCGCGTCGAGGTCGCCTGCGCCCAGGCGCCGGAATCTTCCGGCACGGCCGACAACTCGGCCTTGTCACCGCTTTTCGTCGACTTGGCGAACTTGGCGATGGTGCGGATATGGCCCACCTCCGCCGGACTCTGGAAGCGCCCATCGGCCGCCGCGCGCCCGAGGTGGTAAGGGCAAACGTAGTTGGCGCGCCCCTTCAGCAGGGCAATAATCACGGGCAGGCCCAGCGCATCGCGCACCATCGGCAGGTCGCGGCTGAACAACTGATCCTGCAAGGTCTTGGTGCCAGTGGAAACAACCACCTTGCCGCCCGAGCGCAACGCCGGCACCAGATAGGCAAAGGTCTTGCCGGTGCCCGTGCCCGCCTCCGCCACCAGCACCCGGTTGTCGCTGATCGCAGCGGCAATCCGCTCCGCCATCTCCACCTGCTGCGGCCGCACCCGATACCCCGGAATAGACAAAGCCAGCGGCCCGTCATCGGCAAAGATTTTCTCTAATTGGGGACAGACCACGTTTTTCTACTCGAACAACTCGCCGGATTCCGGCGCTGCCACCCGACGCGGCCGCCCCGGCTGGCTGCGACTGGCGCGCCGCCCCAGCGCCGCCGTCACCTGATCCTGAAACGCCGCGCTGCCCAAGGCAAAATTACCGTTGGTGGCGCGGCGGATTTCATCCACCATTCCCGGCGCCACTTCGGAACGGAACAACTCGCGATAGGCCGCCTGCCGCTCGCCCTCGTCCAACCCCAAGGACAGGTACAGCGGATGCGGCGCCAGCGGCACCCGCCCCGCCTCGCCCCGCGCGTTCGTCCGGAAACTCGACCACGGATATTCCGCCGGATGTTCCACCATGCCCGCCCGCACCGGATTCAGCTCGATATAACGCTGACAGCCCAGCACATAAGCCTCCTC
>JAIFMO010000161.1:8769-15401 GCA_020048435.1 Sulfuritalea sp. | reverse complement strand
AGAAGTCGACCATGGCGGCGGCCTGGTCGGGCTTGACGTATTTTCCGAAAATACGGCGCAGGGTTCCATCGCTACGCATGCTATTGACCAGCGCGCGCCATTTTTCCTGCTCCTCCGGCGGCAGCGCCTTTTTCGACATGATCAGACCGTGAGGGACAGGCGGGTCATTGAACTCAATGATGGTGGTGATGTCGCGAATTTTCTTTTCTTCCAGTGTCGGGTAGTCGAAAGGCTCGATGATCATGCCCTGGATGTGGCCCAGCATCAGCGCCTGGTAAAGGGGAGCGAGGCCGCCCGCCTGGCTGACCCGGTTGGCCGCCTGTAACTTGTCCACCAGCCGGTTGGCGGTTGGGCTGTAACGGAAACTGCGGATAACGCCGAGTTGCAGTTTCTCGTTCTGCTCGAAATCCGCCTGATTGCGCACGCCGGAATCATTGCGTACCAGCAGATAGTACTTGTTGCTGAAATACCAGGCGAAGGCGGCGAACTTGTCGCGCTCGCCATTGGTGATGCCGGACAGACTGAAATCCAGCGCACCGGATTCGATCAACTGCCATATGCGGGCACGGGGCATCAGGCTGACGGTAACTTTGCAGCCGCTGCGGCGGACCAGTTCGTCGGCAACGTCCTTGTCGATACCCGTGTCGGTGTCGGCGGAGTAAAGCAGCCCATGATCGTGCAGTGCCAAGGTGAATGGCCGCGAGCAGTCGGGACCGGCTGCATTGGCTGGACAGAGCTGGCCAAGGGTGAACAGCAAGACCAGGAAAAAACGGGTAATCATTGATGGGTTCCCTGATGAAAAACGCACACTTTCGACATAGGCGCGATGATACGCTCCGCACCGTTCAGGCAAGGCAATCCGGGGTGCCTTCCGCATTGCTGTTATCTGTTACGTCCCGCCAAATTCCAGCTTGTCCAATTCGTTTAATTCGTCCCCGGCCAGCGGTTCGATCCAGCCCAACTGGCTTTCCAGGCCGCGACGCGGCGGCGCAGTTCGTCGGCTGGCGCCGTACAGGCGATGATGCTGAAAGGCCGGCCGCGCGCCGTGGCCAGCGCGTGAAAGGCGTCGCGTTCCGCGCGCTTGAGGAAGGCGGCATCGACGATCACCGACCAGCCGGCGTCGAGCAGATTTCCCGCCAGTTCGGCCAGCCGCGCGTAGGTGCGGACGTTGGCCGCTGGCGTGTAGATGCCCGCGTCCCGCGCCGAGTGGCTGGACGCGCCCGGCGCCAGACCGAAGAGGCGTTTGCGCTCGACGTCGGCGCGCAGGCGCAGGGTGGTCGCCCACGGATCGGCCAGCAATCGCTGGCGCGCAGCCGTGCTCTTGCCCGCGCCGGCGACGCCGTGGGTGATGCAAAAAGTCGGCGCTAGCGGTACGGCAAGCGACTGCGCCAGGGCAAGGTATTCGCGCACCGCCGGGTAAAGGTCGGCGTTTCCACCCACGCCGGCGTCTTGCTGGCCGGCGCGGATCGCCGCCACCTTGGCCCGCACCAGCGCGCGGTAGACCATGTAGAAGCGCAGCACCTCCACGGCATCGAAATCGCCGGTCTCGACCAGCCATTCGTTGAGCAGCCAGCAGGCCAGGCCCGGCTGGCCGTGATCGAGGAGATCGACCAGCGTGAAGGCAATCTCGCTGGCGACATCGATCCAGCGAAAATCGTCGTTGAATTCGATGCAGTCGAAAAGCGTGACCTGTCCGTTCAGCAACACCAGGTTGCCCAGATGCAGATCGCCATGGCATTCGCGGATATGGCCACCGGCGCGGCGGGCGGTGAAGATGGGCTCGGGGCTGTCGGTTTCGAGACGGGCGAATTCGCGCCGGGTCCAGGCGTCGAGCCGGTCAAGTTCGGCGGAGAAAATTCCGCGGGTCAGCGCACGCAGTTCGGTGAAATTTTCCAGGGCGGAGTCGAGCACGGCGGCGATCGTGCCGAAGCGCGAATTGGCGGGAGCGACCGCCGCCGCCGCATGGAAACGGGCCAGCGTTGCCGCCAGGCCCGAGAGATGTTCGGGACGCAACTCGCCGCGCCGGCAGACGTGGTCGAGGCGGCCAGCCTCGTCGAAGCGGTGCATTTTCACCGCCGGCTCGCCGTCGAACTCGACGACGTCGAGGTAAAGCGCCGGTGCAAAGCGGCGGTTGAGGCGCAGTTCCTCCGCGCAGCAGTAACGCCGCCGGGCGAGCGTGCCGTAGTCGAGGAAGGGCAGCACGACGGGCTTCTTGAATTTCCAGGCGAATTCGCCCGCCAGCAGTACCCACGAGGCGTGGGTCTCGACCAGTTCGGCGGGCGTCGCGACCAGTGGCGAAAACGCCGGATCAAGCAGTTTCCGGATCAGCGGAGGAAGGGCGTCGGGCATAATGTCGATTATGAAGCCTGTCCCTCTCCGGAAATCTCGCGCGGCCGCCGATCTGGCCGATTTTTTTGACCCCACGACGCTGTCGCGGGGCGCCCAATATGCTGTTGAAAAGCGCGTCAGCATCACCGAGATGGACGACGATGACGGGCGCGGACTTTTTGTTGGCGGCAGCGTCAGAGGCTCCAAGAGGCAGCCCTACACGGTCGATGTCTGGCTGTCGGTGGACGCGAGAAGCGGCCGCCTTATCGACATCGAGGGCGAGTGCACCTGTCCCGTCGGCTTCAACTGCAAGCATGCGGTCGCCATGCTGCTGGCCGCGTTTGCCGTGGGTGGCGAGGATCTGATTGCGGCGGCCCCCGGTCTTGAGTTGACGCCAGCCAAGTCCGATTCCGAAGCCGAGCCCGAACCCGAACCGGTGTTCGAACCCAGTCCGGCCGCCCTGAGCTGGCTGGCGTCGCTGGAAGCGCCCGTCGCCGCCAGCGAGGCCGTGACCACCGGCTCGCGCGTCACCTATATGATCGACACCGCGCGTGGCATCCTCAAGGTGGGCAAGAGCCGCTGCCTCAAAAAGGGCGGGCTGGGCAAGTCGTCGCCGTGGATGCCCTATAGCCTCGAACTGCACACCGCCAGCAAGGATTTCATTCAGCCCGAGGACGTGGCGACCCTGCGGCTGGCGCTGAGTTGCCAGGACGAAGTGCGTTATTACCAGCGCGAGCTGATCGCCAGCCTGGCGGGAGAAACCGGGTTCATGCTGCTGCGGCTGGCGGCGCGCACCGGCCGCCTCTACGCCAATGACAACATGGAGCAACCGCTGCGGCTGGGGGCGACCCGCGCCATCGACCTGCAATGGCGGCACGACGCGCAGGAAAAGCAGCGTCTGGCCTTTGAGCTGCCCGCCTCCCTCCAACGCCTGCCTACCTGGCCAATGGCCTATTTCGACCCGATTACCGGGGAAGTGGGCGAGTTGAGCAGCGGCCTGCCGGACGACATCGTCCGTAGCATCATGGTGGCGCCGCCGCTCAATGCGGCCGACGCCCAACTCGTGCGCGGCCGCCTGGCCGCGCTCGGCAAGGCGCGCGAACTGGCGCTGCCGCTGCCGCAAGCAAACGAGGCCGAGGTGGCGTCCGGCCCGCCCGTCGCCCGGTTGCGGCTGACGCGCGGTCGTGTGCGCCACGAACGGATGAGCAGCATTGCCGACGACAAGGCGCTGGCCGAACTGATCTTCGTCTACCCCGGCCTGCCACCGGTCGCGGCCGCCTATCCGCCGCCGTTAATGATGCGGGTCACGATTGCCGGTGAAATGCGCGCCATCGCGCGCGATGTCGAAGCCGAAATCTCAGTCTGGGACACCCTGCGGGAACAGGGGCTCGACAGTTTGCAGCAGCACTTGCCGCACTACCACCGCATCGACGGCGCCGCCGACTGCCTGCTGCCCGTGCGGCAGGACGCCAACGGCTGGCTACCGCTGCTGTCCGAAGGCATCACCGAACTTGAGCTGGCCGGCATCGAAGTCACCATCGCCGCCGACTTTCCCTACCAGCTGACGGAGGTGGACGACTGGTTCGTCGATGTCGAGGAGGAAAGCGGCGGCGACTGGTTCAACCTCGACCTCGGCGTCATGATTGGCGGCGAGCGGGTCAGTCTGGTACCGCCGCTGGTGCGCCTGATCGCCGAGCAGCCGCGCCTGCTGGCGCGCCTGGCCGACATGGCCGAGACGGAAACCGTGCCTATCGCACTGGACGAGCGGCGCATCCTGCCGGTGCCGGCGCCACGCCTGCGCGCCTGGCTGTTGCCGCTGCTTGAGTTTATCGACGGCGATCGTCCGCGGCTGTCGCGCCACCACGCCGCCGTGCTGGCCACGCTCGACGAAATGCCGGCGCACTGGCTGGGCGGCGAGCGCCTGCGCGGCATTGGCGCCCGGCTCAAGGATTTTTCCGGCATTACCACCGTACCGCCAGCGCCGACTTTTCAGGCCACGCTACGTACTTATCAGCAGGCCGGTCTTGACTGGCTGCAATTCCTGCGCGAATACGACTTGGCCGGCATCCTTGCCGACGACATGGGCCTGGGCAAGACCGTGCAGACGCTGGCCCACCTGCAAATCGAAAAACGCTCTGGCCGCGCCGACCGCCCCAGCCTGGTGGTGGCGCCGACCAGCCTGATGGCCAACTGGCGCAACGAGGCGATGCAATTCACGCCCGATCTCAAGGTGCTGACCCTGCATGGCGCCGACCGCTTCGGCCGCTTTGGCGAGATTGCCGGTGCCGACATCGTACTCACTACCTACCCCTTGCTGGTGCGCGACCAGGACACGCTGCTGGCGCAAAACTTTCACCTGCTGATCATGGACGAGGCGCAGTTCATCAAGAACCCCAAGGCCAAGTCGCACCAGGTAGCGCGCAAACTGGTTGCCCGCCATCGCCTCTCGCTCACTGGCACGCCGCTGGAAAACCATCTGGGTGAACTGTGGTCGCATTTCGATTTCCTCATGCCCGGATTCCTCGGCAGCGCCGAGCGCTTCGGCCGCGTCTTCCGCGCGCCGATTGAAAAGCAGGGCGACAACGACGCGCGGAAAACTCTGGCTGATCGCGTGCGCCCCTTCCTGCTGCGGCGAACCAAGGAACAGGTCCTGACGGAGTTGCCGCCACGCACCGAAATCATCCGTTGGGTCGAAATCGAGGGCGGTCAGCGCGATCTTTATGAATCATTGCGCGTCGTCTTCGACAAGAAATTGCGCCAGGTGCTGCTGGAAAAGGGTGTCGGCCAGAGCCAGATCATGATTCTCGATGCCCTGCTCAAACTGCGCCAGGTCTGCTGCGATCCGCGTCTGGTCAAGCTTGAATCGGCGCAGGCGCTGGTGAGGAAGGGCCACGCCGAATCGGCCAAGTTGAAGCTGTTGATGGAAATGCTGGAAGAACTGCTCGACGAAGGCCGCAAGATCCTGCTGTTCTCGCAATTCACCAGCATGCTTGCCCTCATCGAGGAGGAACTGGACAAGAAAGGCATCCGCTACGCCAAGCTGACTGGCCAGACCCGCATGCGCGAGGGGCCGATCAGCGACTTTCAGGAAGGTCGCGTGCCGCTCTTTCTTGTCAGCCTCAAGGCCGGCGGTACCGGGCTCAACCTCACCGCCGCCGACACCGTGATTCACTACGACCCCTGGTGGAACCCGGCCGTCGAGGAACAGGCCACCGCTCGTGCCCACCGCATGGGCCAGGACAAACCGGTATTCGTCTACAAGCTGATGACGCAGGGCACCGTCGAGGAAAAAATCCTCGCGCTACAGGATCGCAAGCGCGGCCTGGCCGATCAGTTGATCTCCGGTGATGCCGGCGGCAAACACCTCATCGGCGCCGACGACCTGGACGTGCTGTTTCAACCGCTGGGCTGAGGGCGCGGCTGAAACTTTCGGCCCTCACGCCACCTGCCCGGCCGGTATGGCAGCGACCCCTGCGGTGATCGGAAGCCTTTCCGCCGCGATGCAAACCTTTGCAGCCTTGCGCATCGACGGCTTCCTTGAGGTGGGGAAACAGATCGGGCGCGTACTGTATTTCATCTCAGGTAGAAAACGGACATGGGTATTTATCGCCCAATCGGATTCGTCAATGTGTTTTTGACGATTGCATTAACGCAACTTTCTTGCGGAACGGCGGCCTGAAAGCGAAAACGGCGACCGTAGTCGCCGTTTTTGCTTGACGGGTGCGCGTCTATCGTTTCAGCACCGCCGCGCCATCCATGTACATCCCTGTCGTGGTGGTGGATGCCTGATAAGCATAACCAAGGTGGGAAGCTCCGGCGCCGGCGAAGAAAGCCTTGGCTGTAACTATGCAATGCGGGCCGCAAACATCGATGGAGCCTGCCGTCTTCGTCATCGTGCCCGAACCGGAGTACTGGTTGTTGCTTATGCTCTGGCTGGGAAAACTGATCGCGTAGGTGTTGCTGCCACCATTGAAGGCCAGGTTCATGCTGCCCGAAAGCATCAGGCTGCCGAAATTGACCGATGCAGAGGCGGCAGTAACCTTGCCGGCGCCGAGTCCGCCGCCAATACCGTCGGTAAAGGTGGGAGACGTCGCGCCCAAGAGGGAATAGGTGTAGCTTCCACTTGTGGGCATGGAGGCGAGGGGCGTCATCTCGCCGATGACATAGTGGTATCCCTGAGTGCCGCTAAACGTAAGATTGTTGGCCCAGCCACCCGCGGTGGTCGGGCCGTCAACCCACCGACCCCACTCGATTACGCCGGCATCAGTGCCCAACTCCTTGGTAGTCGCCTTGTTACGATCAAT
>JAIFMO010000161.1:0-8760 GCA_020048435.1 Sulfuritalea sp. | reverse complement strand
AGCAGGATACTAACCCCATGATTGGTCGGAATGCTCAATGCATCAACATAGGCCAATCCACTCTTCCCCGCGGGCGAACCCGCCGGCGACCCCGAAACGGCGGACTGTTCGGCCGGAATGAAGGTGCTCAGGTTGTTGACCACGATAATCGACGGTTGGGCGGAAACGGCCGGCTGAGTCGTCGTCGTCGTGTTGTTTGATGTTTTTGCTTCAGCAGAACTTTCTGCTGTCGCTGCCTTGTCCTTGCTACGGTTCTTTGCCTGTCCCTCCAGCCGATCCCGCAAGAAGCCGGGTGGGGCGATCAGGCTGGCCGGCAGGACATCCTTCGACGCCACGAAGAAGAACTCGTTCTTGCCGAATTCAAGCCGCCCCGCGTTGTTGGTCACGGCAATGCGACCATCGGTGACGCCACCGAAGGTGCCGTTCGGCCCCATCGAACCATCCGCGTTGCGACAGTCGTTGGCGCAATGGACGATATTGAAATGGGTGCCGCGAATGCCGATCGTCGCCGTTTCCGACTTGACGGCGTAATTGTCGCGGCTGTTGCGGCCGATCAGGCCGGTGATGGTGCGCAGGCCGCCCTTGACGATGCTGAAGATCGACTTGTCGCTCGCGGCCTTGTTGGTGAAGGCGTAGTCGTCGATGCGCATGGTGGTATTGGGCCGCAGGGCCATGATGGCCTCGTCGGTGAAGCGCACCTGCAGGTTGCTGGCTTCGCCGACCCGCAGCGTGTCGCCGGTTTCGATCGGCGTACCCGCCGTCAGCTTGATGTCCTTGCCGGCCCGAACGGCCGCCGTGTCGCCGACGGCGACCAGTACCCGCCCCGCCATTTCGGCTGCGTGCGCCATCGAGCCCGAGGCCAGGAGCAGGCCGAGGGAAATCTTCGTCAGTTTTACGAGTTTCATCTTGTATCCCTCACTTGAAGTCGTAGCGTGCCTTGACGCCAACGACGTAGCGATCGAAATCGTAGAGGCCGACGTTGGAGTCTTGCTTGGTCGCCTGAAGTTCGCCGCGAACACTGAACTCCTTCGAGTAGAAGTAGGAAATGCCGCCGTCCAGCGTGAGCGCCATGTCGCGCCGCGGAACGGTGCCGCCAACGAACTTGTTCAGGTATTCGTTCTGCTGGTAGCTGGCGCCGAGAGAGGCGCCCCACTTGGGCGCGGGGGTCAGGCTGACGCCGGCGCGCAGGCCGTAGATGTGACGGGAGAGGTCGGAGCGGTTGTCCACATTGATTTCCTCGCCGTAGTTGCCGGTGAGGTTGAGGACCGGCAGGTAGTCGGTGTTGTAACTGCTGACCCAGCCGGCGGAGATTCCGGTGAAATTGGAGTCTCGAAGAGTGGAGTTGAGGCTGCGTATCTTGCCTCCGACCTTGTCATTGCGCAGATAGATGTTCATGTCGTCGAAGCCGAGGTGGGCTAACTGGCCACCGAGGACGAGGCGGTTGGTCTGATCGATCTGGTATTGGTATTCGCCGCTAAGGCTGACGGTCTGGACGTAACGTTGTTTGTCGACATAGGCCTGGGCGTAGCCGAGACCCATTTTGTAGAGTTCGCGGTCAGCCAGGTAGCTGATACCACCCGAGCCGCCGACGTTCATCTGGTCGAACTGGTCGTTGCGTTGATTGCCGTGCATGCGGCCGTCTAGCCCGACCGCGCCATAAAGGGAGGTGCCGGGGGCTACGGGATAGGCGCCTTGCGCGCCCAGCGCGATGGTGCTGAAGGTGTCGGCTTGCAGTGCCATGGTCGAGGTGGCTGCCAGCGCTGGCAGCGTGCCGAAACCGGGGATCGAGGGGGTCGCCCCGGAGGGGATACCTGAGTTGATGTTGCTGTCGTGACCCAGGCCGACTTCGATGAAGGCGCTGCCGGTGGGGGTGTAGCGGCCTTCGCGGGCCTTGATGGCGTCGAGGTAGCGTTCGGCGGCGGTCTTCTCGTCGGCCGTGGCGTCGGCCAGCAGATTCTGGAATTCATCCCGTGCGCGTTGGTCTTCGCCGAGGACGTAGTAGCCGCGGGCCAAATTGAAGCGCGCCGAGCGGTTGTCGGGGAAACTGAGCAGGTAGCGTTCGAGGGCGAGGACACCTTCGCCGGCGTGGCCGGCATCAATGGCGGCAATGCCGTAGAAGAAGTCGAACATGGGATTGCCCATCTGGTCGGCTTTTGCGCGTCCCAGGTTGTAGGCTTCCACGGGCTTCTTCTGTTCCAGTAGCGCCTTGACATCATCGGCCGGCGCCGCTTGTGCCGTGCTGACTAATACGAATGAACCCAGAATTGTCGCCAGAATGAATTTTTTCACTTTTACCCCCAACAGCCGTTGACCATATTCTTCAATTTGGCGCGATGATAAACTAATTTCATTCATCATAATAGTAAGGAATTACCCGTATGTTGCTATTTCGCAACAACAATTTTCATGTGTATCAAACCTTGACCTCGCGAACTAACGGCGCTGGCGCGCCGGAAGGTTTCTTGTAGCGGTTGTAACCCCACAGATACTGCTCGGGACATTCCCGGATCAGGCCTTCGATGGCGCGATTGACAGCCGCGGCGTCGGCAAGCGGCTCGGTTGGGCGGCGCAGCTTGAGATGGTAGCCGGCGCCGTAGTGCAGTCGTTCGGCGTAGGCGAGCAGTACTGTCGCGCCGCCGCTTTGTTCCATGCGCGCCAATCGCGGCGCCAGTGTCATGGTGTAGGCCGGTCGGCCGAAGAAGGGAGCCCAGACGCCTTCGCCGGCGCCGGGAGCCTGGTCGGGCAGCATACCGACGGCTTCGCCGTTCTTCAGCGCCTTCAGCAGTTTTTTCACGCCGGACAGGTCGGCCGGTGCCAGTTTGAGGTTGGCGCCGCGCCCCTGTTCGATGATCGTGCCCAGCCAGTCCTGCCGGGGCCGGCGGTAGAGCACCGTCATCGGTTTGTGGGTCACATAATATTGCGCCGTGATCTCGAAGCAGCCGAGGTGCGGGGTCAGGAACAGGATGCCGCGCCCGACGGCATGGGCCTCTTCGACCAGTTCCCAGCCGCTGACCTTGACGACGTACTCGACCACGTCCTCATGCGGTCGCAGCCACAGCCGGGGCAGTTCGAGGATGGATTTACCGGCCTCGGCGATGGCCGCCGTCCTTGCCGACGCCATGCCGGCCAGCGCCATGTTGTCGCGCAGGTGGCGACGATAGGTCGGCGACAGCAGCCAGATAAGCCAGCCGAGCAGGGCGCCGAGGTTGTGCAGCAGCGGCAGCGGCAGGTGCGAAAGCAGGCGAAACAGGAAAGGAAGCAGAAAAGCCATGTTGCTTGCGGGTTTGACCCGTATCGGGAAATAAGTACAATTATCGCTTCCGCCGAGTTAATCAGGACAACTTGCAGGGCGGCGCGGACTGAAATATCGGTTCGCAAAATACTGCTAAAGCGTCGCCTGCTCGCACCCCGGAGCCGGTCACGCCGGCTAAACGTGGGGCAATTTTTTTAGGAGCAGGTGCATGTCGAACCCGTCAAATCAATTTCTTTTCACTTCCGAATCCGTTTCCGAAGGCCACCCGGACAAGGTCGCCGACCAGATTTCGGACGCCATCCTCGACGCCATCCTGGCGCAGGACAAGCACTCGCGCGTTGCCGCCGAGACGCTGTGCAACACCGGACTTGTCGTGCTGGCCGGCGAGATCACCACCAACGCCAACGTCGATTACATCGGCGTCGCGCGCGACACTATCAAGCGCATCGGCTACGACAACACCGAGTATGGCATCGACTACAAGGGCTGCGCCGTGCTGGTGGCCTACGACAAGCAAAGCCCCGACATCGCCCAGGGCGTGAACAAGGCCTACGATGACAACCTCGATCAGGGCGCTGGCGACCAGGGTCTGATGTTCGGCTACGCCTGCGACGAAACGCCGAGCCTGATGCCGCTACCGATCTACCTGTCGCATCGTTTGATGGAACGCCAGGCCATGCTGCGCAAGGACGGCCGCCTGCCGTGGCTGCGTCCCGACGCCAAGTCGCAGGTAACGGTGCGCTACGAAAACGGCAAGCCCGTTGCCATCGACACCGTGGTGATCTCGACCCAGCACGCGCCGGAAGTTTCGCTTGAAACCATTCGCGAAGGCGTGATCGAGAACATCATCAAGCCCATCCTGCCGAAGGAACTGATCAAGGGCGAGATCAAATACCTGGTCAACCCGACCGGCCGCTTCGTCGTCGGCGGTCCGCAGGGGGATTGCGGTCTTACCGGCCGCAAGATCATCGTCGACACCTATGGCGGCGCGGCGCCACACGGTGGCGGCGCTTTCTCCGGCAAGGATCCATCCAAGGTCGACCGCTCGGCCGCCTATGCCGGCCGTTATGTGGCCAAGAACATCGTTGCCGCCGGGCTGGCTTCGCGCTGCCTGATTCAGGTTTCCTACGCCATCGGCGTGTCGCAGCCGACCTCGGTCTGGGTCACCACCTACGGCACCGGCAAGGTTTCCGACGAGACCATCGCCGAACTGGTGAAGAAGCATTTCGACCTACGGCCGAAAGGCATCGTGCAGATGCTCGACCTGTTGCGTCCGATCTATCAGAAGACCGCCGCCTACGGCCATTTTGGTCGCGACGAACCAGAATTCACCTGGGAAAATACGGACAAGGTTGCCGCCCTGAAGAGCGACGCTGGCCTGTAGTAACCCAAAAAGTCGGCGCTAGCGGTACGGCGCCGGCTTTTTGTATCGTCAACCCGGCGGGGCTCAGGCCTCGGCTTTGTGCGCAACGATGAACGCGCCCAGCTTTTTATCGGTGTTGAGAATGTGATTCACCAGCCAACTGTTGAGAAATTCCAGCAAATCCGCGGCGGTGATCTTCATCCCCGACTTGAGTCCTTCCCGCACCGAAACCACCTTCGATGAAAAGGCACGGTGTTGTGACAGGTGCTGCTCGGCCGCATCGCCCGCGCCTTCGGCGTAGCCGTAGCGCTGCATCAAATCTTCTTCGGTTTCGAAATGGTAGAGCGCGTAGCTGAGCAGATCCTGAGTGATCTGCTCCAGCGTTTCCTGGCTGGTATCGTGCGCCAGCTTGGCGGCAGCCTCGTTCAGTGTATGCACCAGGATCATGTGCTGCTCGTCGATCTCGGCCACGCCGGTAGCGAATTCATCTCTCCACATCAGGGGTTGCTGCGTCGTGGCCATGTGCGTCCTTTCAACTGAGTGTTGGTTGGTCAATTCGGCGGTCAATGTATCGTGCCGGCCAGGCCGACTCGGAAGCTGTGCAACTGCTGCAACATTTCCTCGTTGGCGGATTCCAGTGCCATGCGCGCCGACTCGGCGCCGGCCAGATCGCCGGCACGGATAAACGTGGCCAAGGCTTCAGCCTGCTTGTGCACCTTGCGGTGGATCATGTCGATTTCGCGGAATTCCGTCAGGCCGCCGTAACGCCGGATGCCGGCTTCGGCGTACCACTGGGTGAAGCGGCAACTGTCATAACCGGGGGCTGGCAGCTCGCCGCTTTGCTGCATTGCCACCCGCGTTCGTTCCAGCCAGTGGCGATGGGAAACTTCCATCAGCAGCAGTTCAAAATCGCTGCGCATCGGGTATTGCGATCGCGCCAGACGCCAGCGTGGATCGGCCTGGAAGCCAGCCAGCCAGCCGGGCACGCGCTCGGCCGGCATCGGCCGCGCGATGCCATAGCCTTGCATGATGTCGCAACCCAGTTCGAGCAGCAGCAGGATCTGCTCGATACTTTCCACCCCTTCGGCGACAACTTTCTGGCCGAACGCGGAAGCAAGACCGATCACCCCCTGCACGATTGCCAGATCACCCGGATCGTCGAGCATGTCGCGCACGAAAGTCTGATCAACCTTCAGCACATCGACCGCCAGCCGCTTCAGATGCACCAGTGAGGAATAGCCCGTGCCGAAATCATCCAGTGAAAAGCGCATGCCGAGCTTCTGGTAGTGCGCCATCACCGTGCGCACGGCGGCGATATCCTCCAGCGCGGCGGTCTCGACCAGTTCCAGTTCCAACCGGCGTTCCAGCCCGGGCAGGTGCGCCGACAGCATCTCCGCCAGGCGTGCGTCGAAACCCCCACGCAAGAACTGCCGCGCCGAGACATTGACGCTCACCGCGAGATCAATGCCTGCCCCGCGCCATTCGGCCATTTGCCGCAAGGCTTCGTTGATCACCCATTCGCCCAGGCGCACGATGATGTCGTCGTGTTCGATCAGCGGCAAAAACTCGCCCGGCGACCGTAACCCCAGCACCGGATGCTGCCAGCGCACCAAGGCTTCCATGCCGACCACGGTGCCGGTGCGGCAATCGACCTTGGGTTGGTAGTGGAGGGCGAACTGGCCCTTGTCGAGCGCGTCCTCGATGCGCCGCAACAGACCCTGGTTGGCGCGAATGCGTGATTCGATCGCCGGGTTGAACATGTGATAACGACTCTTGCCCGCCTCCTTGGCCTTGTACATGGCCTGGTCGGCATGGCGCATCAACTGGTCGCCATCGGCCACGTCGCCCGGAAAAAGCGTGACGCCGATGCTGGCGGTCACGCGCACGGCCTGGCCCGCAATGGCGCAGGGCATGGCAATCGCATCGAGTACCCGTTGCAAGACCTGCTCGGCCTGTTGCGGCGATTTGAGTCCACCAAGCAGCAGGGTGAACTCGTCGCCGCCGATGCGCGCGGCGGTATCGTCGGCCCGTATGGTTTCTTCGAGGCGTCGCGCGATTTCCTGCAATAACTGATCGCCCGCCTTGTGTCCCAGGGTGTCGTTAACCGGTTTGAAACCATCCAGATCCATCAGGCAAACCGCCAGCGTTTCGCCAGTGCGCTTGCTGTGGGCGATGGCTTGTTTCATGCGGTCGGCCAGCAGCACGCGGTTGGGCAAACGGGTCAGCGCATCGTAATGAGCCTGCCGTTCCAGGCTGATCTCCCGCTCGATTAGCTGCGTTACGTCAACGGTGGAACTGATGACGCCGTTTTCCCCGCCAAAGGACATCGGCTTCGCGCTTACGCGCAGCCAGCGGTTGGCCGCACCCGGGACCCGTAGTTGCAACAACACGTCGGCACACGGTTCGCCGTTGGCGAGTACGCGCGCCACCGGAAAATCGGCTGGTTGAATGGGTGTACCGTCCAGCCCGAGGCAGACGGCGGCGAGCGCCTCGAAGCCGCCGTCGGCGACGTCCGCCACCGCGCCGAACTGGTTCAGGGTGGCGGGGTTCGCATAAAGTTTGCGGCCATCCGCCCCCCACAACTGGATGCCCTCATCGACCGCCAGCAGCAGCGTGCAGAGCCGCACATCCGGGTCGTTCGTGGACGTCGTCCCCGCAGCCTTTGCCACGACCAAACAGAGCTTGTCGCCTATGTCTTTAAGCATACCGGCGGAGGATACCATCGTCCTACGTCCAAGCCAAAGCCAAAAACTTGGCGCGGCACGGCGCTTGAACATGGCGAACGGAGCGAGCACAATCCGGTCCGGAATATAAAACCCGTTCTCGGAGTAACCGCGTGACTACTGCAGAAGACCCCCAACGCCGCTCGGGCAGCAGCGCCAACCGTCCGGATCTCGACTGGAGCCAGGTTCGGGAAACCATGTTGATGCTTGAGCTGTCCGCCGGCCAGATCATGGCGGCGATGCGCGACAGCGATAACTCGGTCGATGTGCTTGCCGGTACCTTTACCGGCATGGCGGGCTACATGCACACCATTGTCGATACAGCCCGCCAGTTGCCGGCCCTGCCTGAAGTGTCGGGACAGAAACAGGCCCTGACCCATGTGGCGGAGCAGGTCGAATCGATGCTCAACCAGGCCGTGATCGCCTTCCAGTTCTACGACAAGCTGGTGCAGCGGCTCTCGCACGTTGTCAATGGACTGGGCGAGATGTGCAGCATCGTCTCCGACCAGCGCAAGCTTTACAACCCGGCCGAATGGGCGGGTCTGCAGGAGCGCATCCGCGCCAAGTTTTCCACCGCCGAAGAGCGCAAGCTGTTCGAAGCCGTAATGAACGGCACGCCGTTGGAAGAGGCGCTTGAAATCTATGTGACGTCGTTGCATGGGTCGGGCAGCGAGATTGAATTGTTCTGACGGTTCGAGCATGACCGCTCCGCGGCCGGAACTCCTCTCCCGCATCCTCGACGAAGCCCAGGTCGCCTGCCTGTTGCGCGAACCGGGTGATGGCGATGACAAGGGTCTCTGGCTCGCCTCCCCCGGCCTCGACACGCTGCTCGGGCGACCGCTGTCAGCGTCCGCGTGGGCAACATGGACCGAGGCCGACTGGCGCGACAGCCTGCATGGCGAGGATTCCTTTAATTTTCTCGCAGCCCTGGCGCAAATGGACGCCGGTGCGTCATTCACGGGACAGTCGCTGCGCCTGCGCCACGCCAATGGTGATTGGCGCCGCTGCCGCTGCACGGGTTCGCTGCGCGACGGCGTCAGCCTGCTGATTTTCACCGACACCACCGCGGTGCAGCAGGTCGAGGCAGCGCTGCTTGACAGCCAGATGCGCTTGCGCGGCCTCTACGATGCCACACCGGTGGCCATTTTGCTGTGGAGCCGCGAAGGCCGCATTACCGACTGGAACCGCATGGCGACGGTGACTTTTGGCCATGCGCGTGACGCCGTCATCGGCCATAAGCTGGCGCCCCTCCTCATCCACCCGGAAGAATACGGGCGCTTCTCTGAAAGCATCAACGTCGCCCTGCGCGACAATTCGCCCAGCCGCATCCCCTGCCGCACGTTGACGGCCAGCGGCGACGAATTGCTGTGCGAGTGGCACAGCGTGCCGATGCGCAGCACCAAGGGCAACCTGATCGGCAT
>JAIFMO010000243.1 GCA_020048435.1 Sulfuritalea sp. | reverse complement strand
CCTGCATGGCGGGGCGTGCCTGGTCGTCAATGCGGGCACGGCCACCACCATCGACCGCCTCGACGCGGCGGGGGGGTTTCAGGGCGGGCTGATCCTGCCCGGCCTGGCCATGATGCGGACGGCGCTGGCCGGCGGCACGGCCAATCTGCCCGCCACGGCGGGCGAAGTGCGCGATGTGCGTGATGTCGGTGATATGGGTGAGCGCGTGTTGCCGCGCAATACCATCGATGCCATCGCCAGCGGGGCGGTGGCGGCCACGCTCGGCGCCATCGAACGCATGGCCCGCCATGATCACCCTGGCCGTAATGATTGCCGTACCGCTAGTGCCGACTTTTTGCTGCTCGCGGGTGGCGCGGCGCCGATGCTGGTGCCCTATCTCGCGCTGCCGCATCGCCTCGTCGAAAATCTGGTGCTCGAAGGCGTTGCTTGCATTGCCGCTGCGCTATGATCACGCTTCATTCCTGAACCCGTACACAAGGAGCTTGCCATGGCCCTGATGGATTTCATCAAGAAGCAGTTCATCGACATCATTCAATGGACGGAGGACGACGGCGAAACCATGGCCTGGCGCTTCCCCATGGCCGACTTTGAAATCCAGTACGGCGGCTCGCTCACCGTGCGCGAGTCGCAAATGGCGGTGTTCGTCAACGAGGGCAAGGTGGCCGATGTCTTCGGCCCCGGCATGTACAAGCTCACCACGCAAACGTTGCCGGTGCTGACCTACCTGCAAAACTGGGACAAACTGTTCGAGTCGCCCTTCAAGTCCGACGTCTATTTCTTCAGCACGCGGCAGAAGATCGACCGCAAATGGGGCACGCCGAATCCCGTCACCATCCGCGACAAGGATTTCGGCATGGTGCGGCTGCGCGCCTTCGGCATCTACGCCTTTCATCTGGTCGATCCCAAGCTGTTCCACACCACGATTTCCGGCGTTACTGCGAGTTACACGACCGATCAACTGGAAGGCCAGTTGCGCAACAGCATCGTCGGCCACATCAGCGACATCTTCGGCGAGTCCGGCGTGCCCTTCATCGACATGGCGGGCAACCAGGTCGAATTCGGCAACGCGCTGAGAGCCAAGATGGACCCGATGTTCCAGAGCTACGGCATCCAGCTCGATAGCCTCAATGTGCAGAACATCTCGTTGCCCGAAGAGTTGCAGGCCATGCTCGACAAGCGCATCGGCGTGAACATGATGGGCGGCATGCAGGCCTACACCCAGTTCCAGACCGCCGAGGCGATTCCGTTGGCGGCGCAGAACGAGGGCGGTCTGGCGGGGCTGGGCGCCGGCGTCGGCGTCGGTTTCGGGGTTGGCCAGCAGATGGCGAACGCCATGGGCGGCGCGCTCAATCCCATGGGCGGCATGGGTGGCATGGCGGCCCCGGCTGCCGTACCGCCAGCGCCGACTTTTTCGGCGGCGCCGGTAGCGGCCGCTACTACGGCTGCGGCGGCCGTGTCTGTCGACGAAATCATCGCCACCATCGAGAAATTGCACGGCATGGTGGGCAAGGGCATTCTGTCGCAGACGGAGTTCGACACCAAAAAGGCTGAACTGATGAAGAAGCTCGGCTAACCGGGCCTCTTTTTACCGCGCATCATGGCCAAGCTAGCCTTCTGCCCCTCGTGCGGGGCGATGGTCGAGTTCAAGTCCGTCGCGTCCATCCTGGCCGTCTGCGACTATTGCCAGAGCACGCTGCACCGCCACGGCGCCGAGCTCGAAGACCTCGGCAAGATGGCCGCGCTCATCGAGGATCGCAGCCCCCTGCAACGCGGCGCCGAAGGCCGCTGGCAAGGGCTGCACTTCGGCCTGATCGGCCGCATTCAACTTCGCTACGAACAGGGCCTGTGGAACGAGTGGCACCTGTTTTTCGACGACGGCAAGAGCGGCTGGCTATCGGAAGCCGGCGGCGAATTCGTGATCTCGCAGCCGGTGTGGGTGCAGGAAACCCTGCCGACGTTCGCCGAACTCAAAATCGGCCAGCGTTACCTGATCGCCGGCCGCATGTTCTCGGTTTCCAACATCCTGACGGCCACCTGCGTCGCCGGCGAGGGCGAATTGCCGTTCAAGGTCGGCGCCGGCTACGCCGCGCCGGTGGTTGATCTGCGCGACGAGAAAGGCGCTTTCGCCACGTTCGACTACAGCGACGATCCGGGCCGGCCGCTGGTTTTTGTCGGCGAGAGCGTCGACTTCAAGAGCCTGGGTTGGGCCAATCTGCGCGAGGGCATGCCACTGCCCGAGATTACCGTCAGCGCCAAGGCTTTTTCCTGCCCCAATTGCGGCGCGCCGCTGCAAGTGAAGCACGACGGGATAGCGACCGTCGGCTGCGGCAGTTGCGGTGCCGTGCTCGATACCAGCAACGCAACGGTCGCCCTGCTGGCGCGAGTCTCGGCGCAAATCGAACAGCCGCCGCTGCCGCTGGGCACCCAGGGCACGTTGCGCGGCGAGGCGGTCGAGGTGGCCGGCTTCATGCGCCGCTGCATGACGGCCGATGGCGTCGATTACTGCTGGAATGAATACGTTTGCCTCGGCCCCGACGGCAAGCTGCTCTGGCTCACCGAATACGAAGGCCACTGGAATTTGGCACGGGTAATCAACCGCGCGGTGCGGGCGGTGGGCGACGTGCGCTTCGATAACGTGGACTACAAGCACTTCCAGAGCTACGAAGCACGGGTGAACTACGTCATCGGCGAATTCCCCTGGCGGGTGCGTATCGAGGAAGTGGTGAAGGTGGATGATTACGTCGCGCCGCCGCGCCTGCTGTCGCGCGAGATGACCGACAGCGAGGAAACCTGGACGCAGTCGGAATACATCGAACCGGCGGAGGTGCAAGCGGCGTTTTCCTTGCCCAAGGCGCTGCCCGCGCCGGTCGGCGTCTTCGCCAACCAGATCAATCCGCACGAGCAACGTCACCGGGCGATGTGCCGTCTTTTCTGGCGACTGGCGGGCGCGGGGCTGGCGGTGCATCTGCTGTTGATGCTGCTCGGCCCCGGCGGTACCCTGTTCAAACAGCAATTGAACTTCGACCCGCAAGACGACGAACCCAAGCTGACGCAGGAGTTCAAACTGTCGGACGCCAGCAACCGGCTGGAAATCGCCCACCAGACCGGCATCACCAACAACTGGCTGGGCCTCAACATGACCCTGGTCAATCAGGACACGGGGCAGGCCTGGCAGGATTCGCGTGAAATCGCCCGCTACGAGGGGGTCGATGGCGGCGAGAGCTGGTCGGAAGGTTCGCGCGACAGCGAGGTTGTCTTCAGCGATCTGCCGCCCGGCAATTACCTGCTGGCCATCGACCATGACATGGACGCCACCAGCACCCCGCTGCACAGCGAGCTGAGCGTGGCCCGCGCCGGCCCGCGCTGGTCGTCGCTGATCCTGCTGCTGCTGGCCATCATGCCCTTCCCGCTGATCTCGCGCGGTTTTTACAGTGGCTTCGAGAAAAAGCGCTGGGCCGAGAGCGACCACCCGATCGTCAGCGAAAGTGACGATAGCGATGACAGCAGCGATGACGACTAGGACGCCCTGAACATGGCACGCCTCTACCTGATAGTGGGCCTGGTGGCCGTTACCACCCTCGGCTGGGCCGACTATCGCGGCGTCGGCCTCTTCGACGACACCGCCAACAGTTCGCCAACGCGCCTCGGCCCCGGCCAGCGCGGCACTTTCCACAAGTAACCCTCACCGCCACAGGAGCACGCCGTCATGGAATTCTTCGATCCAAAAATTCTGTTCAACTCGATGGTCTATTCGGTCCTCGGCGTGGTCGTGTTCTGGCTGTCGTTCATCATCATCGACAAGATCACGCCCTACGACCTCTGGGGCGAAATCGTCGAGAAGAAGAATCTCGCCCTCGCCATCGTCGTGGGCGCGATGTGCCTCGGCGTGGCAATCATCGTCGCCGCCGCCATCCACTGAGTTGCCGGAGGACTTTGACTCGGGCGACGCAGGCTATCCCGGCGCCCGGCCCGCGCCTCCCGCTTCGTCTACCTTGCCGGCAGTTGCTTCCACGCGCAAGGCCGCAGCCCGCCCGCAGTTCGCCCTGCTTGCCTCGGTCTTCGTCGTTGCCGCCTGCGGCCTGGCTTATGAGCTGATCGCCGGGGCGCTCGCCAGCTACCTGCTTGGCGATTCCATCACCCAGTTTTCCACCGTCATCGGCGCTTATCTGTTCGCGATGGGCGTCGGCTCCTGGTTGTCGAAATTCATCACCCGCGACCTTATCGGCCGCTTCGTCCAGATCGAACTGGCCGTCGGCCTAGTCGGCGGGTTTGCCGCCGCCGGCCTCTTTGTCGCCTTTGCCGCCCACGCCGGGCCGTTCCGGGTGCTGCTGTATGGCGCGGTGTTTGCGGTCGGCGTGCTGGTCGGCCTCGAAATTCCGCTGGTGATGCGCCTGCTGAAGCGCGATGTCGCCTTCGACGAACTGGTGGCGCGCGTGCTGTCCTTCGACTACCTCGGCGCGCTGGCGGTGTCGATCCTGTTCCCGTTATTTCTGGCGCCGCACCTGGGCCTGGTGCGCACCGGCTTTCTTTTCGGCCTGCTCAACGTCGGCGTGGCCTTGTGGGCGCTTTACCTCTTCCGCGCGCAACTCGCCCGCCGCATGGCGCTGCGCTGGGCCGGCGCCGGCGCGTTCGCGCTGCTGGTCGCCGGCTTCATCGGCGCCGGACAAATCACCACCGTGGCCGAAGGCTGGATCTACGCCGACGACATCATCCACGCCGAGACCACCCCCTATCAGCGCATCGTGGTGACGCGCTGGCACGACGACATCCGCCTGTTCCTCAACCAGAACCTGCAATTTTCATCGAAGGACGAATACCGTTACCACGAGGCGCTGGTGCATCCGGGGCTGGCCGGCATGGCGGCCGCTGGCACGGCAGCGGGCATGACGCGGGGACAGCCGTTGCGGGTGCTGGTGCTGGGCGGCGGCGACGGCTTTGCCGTGCGCGAAATCCTCAAATATCCGCGGGTCGAGGCGGTGACGCTGGTCGACCTCGATCCGGCCATGACCCGGCTGTTTTCATCCGCCCCGCTGTTGCGCCAGTTGAACGAAGACGCGCTCAATTCGCCGAAGTTGCACATCATCAACGCCGACGCCGCCCGCTGGCTGGAAGAGAACGACAGCGTCTTCGATTTCGTTGTCGTCGATTTTCCCGATCCCTCCAACTACAGCATCGGCAAGCTCTACTCGGCGCCGTTCTACCGGTTGCTTGCTCGCCACCTGGCCCCGCAAGGCCGCCTCGTCGTGCAGGCCACCTCTCCCTTTTATGCGCGGTTGTCGTTCTGGACCATCGTCGCCACGCTTGAAGACAGCGGCCTCAAGACAGCGCCTTACCACGCGCTGGTGCCGTCCTTCGGCGAATGGGGCTATATCCTCGCCAGCCGCGAGCCCTACCGGCCGCCGGAAAACTACGCCGTTCCACTGCGCTTTCTCAACGCCGCCACCACCGCCGCGCTGTTCGAATTCCCCGCCGACATGACCCGCGTCCCCGCCGAACCCAACCGCCTCAACGACCAGCGCCTGGTGCATATTTTCGAGGCCGAATGGCGGCATGTGGTGCGCTGAGATTACCGCAGCCCGGAATCATCAAGGCAAGGATATGCCGCAGCGACCCCGTTGAGTGAGGGATAGCACTGATGTACCACAACAAAGGCTAAATACAGGCAAAAGGCTGTTATCTCTATTTACAAACTCCACTCTGTAATAGTAATATACAGGCAATGGGCTGTTAATTGTTTTTACAGCCTTCCCTTTGTATTGTCGCGGGACGCGTAACGGAGGCAATAGTGAGCTATCCCATAAAAACCCTCAGCCAGCTCCCCTTGATGCTTAAGGGGTTTCGCAAAGTGCGGGGACTCACCCAAGCGGCTATGGCCGAACGGTTGGGAATCACTCAACAAAGTTATGCCCATTTCGAGGCCAATCCGGCGACAGCGACGCTTGAGCGGCTTTTCGTGGCGCTGCGTTTGCTGGGTGTCGAAATTTCGCTGGATCAAACGGGTTCAGCCGCCAGCACAAGCGTCACGCCTTCCGTCAAGATCGTCAGCGGGCGTCCCGGTGCCATAGAGGTTGCAGGCCACGCACCGAGCATGGTGGTGGCCGGAAAGGCAAAGCCGTCAGTTGCTGCCAAAGCAAGTCGTATTGTTGATCCAACAGGAAAAAAAGAAAGCTGGTAACTATGGGGCGGCGCGCAAAGACACAGAGGCTGAACATCTGGATGAATGGCATCCCCGTGGGCTACTGGGACACCACTCGACAAGGGGAGCGACTTGGCTATTTCGACGAATGGCTCGTGGATGTGCAAACTCGTCCTTTGTCGCTTTCCCTTCCGTTTCTACCGGGTAACGCGCCTTACCAGGGCCAGATCGTTACTGACTATTTCGACAACCTTTTACCCGACAACGATGCCATTCGCCGTCGTTTGGCGCAACGCCACCAGACAGGGGGAACGGATGCATTTCAACTGTTGACGAAACTGGGTCGGGACTGCGTTGGCGCAATACAACTTCTTCCCGAAGATGAAGTGCCGACGGATCTGCATGAAATCAACGGCCAGGCGTTAGACATGGCGGGGGTGGCTCAACAGCTACGCAACATCACATCAACCCAAGCCCTGGGGCAACATGACCACGACGAGGACCTGAGGCTGTCAATCGCGGGTGCGCAAGAGAAAACGGCCCTGTTGCGCCACAACGGCCAATGGCTCCTGCCCCAAGGGAGCACCCCGACAACACATATTTTCAAATTACCGTTGGGCGAGGTCGGGCATATGCAGGCAGATATGCGTACCTCGGTGGAGAACGAATGGCTGTGCGCGAAAATCATGGAGGAATACGGAATCCCCATCGCACAGTGCGCAATTGAGCACTTCGAAGAGCAGAAAGCCCTCGTCGTCGAACGATTCGATCGGACTGCATCCGGGGATGGAAGCTGGATTCTCCGTCTTCCCCAAGAGGATATGTGCCAAGCAACGGGTACGTCACCGCTACGAAAATATCAGTCAGACGGCGGGCCTGGCATCGCTCAAATCATGGAGTTGCTCCTCGGGGCCGACGACGCTGAACAGGACCGGATGAACTTCTTCAAGACCCAGATCATTTTTTGGGTACTTGCCGCCACCGACGGCCACGGGAAAAACTTCAGCATCGCGCATCTGGCTGGCGGTCGTTATCGGGCCACGCCGATTTATGACGTGCTTTCTGCCCATCCCGTCATCGGGACTGGCAAGAACAACATATCCCCGCACAAGGCCAAACTCGCCATGGCGATCCGGGGAAGTACCAATTATTACCTGATCGAGAAAATCCAGCGACGGCACTGGATTGCCCAGGCACAACAAGTTGGGCTTGGTGCCGAGGTGGCGGAGCAATTGCTTGAGTCAGTCATTCAGTCAACGGCCGCCGTGATTGACGAGGTGAGCAAGCTGTTGCCGGATGACTTCCCTGTAGGCTTGGCAGAGTCAATTTTCAGTGGAATGGAACAGCATTGCGTAAAGTTGGCCGCGACTACCTCCGTATGACCAAGAACTCAACTCGGCCTACTACTCATGTTTCGGGTTAGAACAAATTCACCGTGTTGTTCTTGCGCTCGATTGGTACTTGACAAGCCCCGCTCGGACCAGTAACTTACCGACTGGTCAGTCAGTAACAACCTTAACGATGGCGGTGTTTATATGTCGGCAGTTGGGCGAGAGTGGGTGGCAGATGAAGTACCAAGTCGAGCGGCGGCGGGAATCGCGGCCGTCGGCGACGCCCGGCCGCGCCAGCGGCGGAAAGAGGCGCGGCCGGCGGAATTGATGGTGGCGGCGCTTGAGGTTTTCATCGACAAGGGGTTTGCGGCGACGCGGCTGGAGGAGATTGCCGCGCGCGCCGGCGTGTCGAAGGGCACGGTTTATCTCTACTTCGAGAGCAAGGATGCGCTGTTCAAAGCGGCCATCGAGGCGGCGATGATGCCGGTTGTCGAAGCCGTCGAATCCATCGCTGACCGCGCGTCGCTTTCCGCCGCCGAGTTGATGCGGCAATTCGTGTTCGACTGGTGGCGGCTGGTTGGTTCCACCACGCTGGGCGGCCTGCCCAAGCTGCTGGTGGCAGAATCCGGCAACTTTCCCGAGGTCGCGCGCTGGTTTCATGAGGCCATGATTAGCCGCGTCCAGCGGGCGATGGCGCACTTGATCGAACTGGGCATCGAGCGCGAAGAGTTTCGTCCGATCGATCCCATGCTGGCGGCGCGCATCGTTTTTGCGCCGATGTTTTCCTTGGCTGTCTGGCGCCGCGCCTTTCCCGACTGCATGAGCGACCTGCCCGAACCGCAACGCTATCTCGACACGGCGCTCGAACTCCTGAACCACGGCCTCAGAAAGAATTCGCCATGATAAATCCAGCCCCGCGCTTATTTCCGCGCTTGCTATCACTGCTGCTTCTGCCGCTTTTGCTTGCCGCCTGTGGTGAGAAGACGCCACCGCCTTCCACGGCGACGACCGGGCCGAAGCTGGTCAAGAGCCTCGTGATCGGGGCGACCACGAACGAAGACAGCAACCGCTACAGCGGCGAGGTGCGCGCGCGCTTCGAATCGACGCCGGGTTTTCGCGTTGGCGGCAAGATCGTCGAGCGCCTGGTCGATGCCGGGGCGCGGGTGAAGGCAGGCCAGGTGCTGGCGCGGCTCGACCCCAGCGACGCCCGCTTGACGGCAACCCAGGCCGAGGCCAATCGCTCGCTGGCTGCGGCCGAACTCAAGCGCACCCAGGAGCTCAAGGCAAAGAATTTCATCAGCCAGGCCGCGCTCGATGCCAAG
>JAIFMO010000218.1 GCA_020048435.1 Sulfuritalea sp. | reverse complement strand
CAGCCAGGTGCCGATAGCGATCACCAGCAGTGCGCCGAGCGTGCCAACGATATAGGGTGCCCCCGGCAATGTCGCCTGAACCCAGTCCCTCACCGCCACGTCAGTCACAAGCATACCGCCGGCGACATAACCCAGCAGGCCCGCGCCTAGCGTGATGATGATGGGAAAGCGCTCCATCAGCTTGAGAAACAACTGGCTGGTCCACATGATCAGCGGGATCGACACCGCCAGGCCGAACAGCAGCAGCACGATCGAATCGCGCGAAGCGGCCGCCACCGCGATGACATTATCGAGACTCATGACGAAGTCGGCGACGATGATGGTCTTGACCGCCGCCCACAGTTGGTCGGAGGCCGGAATATCGTGCCCCTCCGGCGGCTCCGGCAACAACAGCTTGATGCCGATCCAGACCAGCAGCACGCCACCAATCAGCTTGAGATAGGGGAAACCCAGTAGTCCGGCGGCGAAGGCCGTCAGCACGACCCGCAAGCCGATGGCGCCGCCCACGCCCCAGAGGATGCCTTTCTTGCGCAAATTGGGCGGCAGGCTACGGCAGGCCAGTGCAATCACCACGGCGTTGTCGCCGGACAACACAACGTCGATGGCAATAATCTGGAGAACGGCGATCCAGAAGTCGGGGGAATCGAGAGACATAGGGCGGATTCTACGTGAGGGAGCGTTCCGAACTACCATGTTTGAAGTCGCCAGCGGCAGCCGGTCAGATTTCCCCGGCCAACGTCGGTAATGCAGCGGCAAGAGACGTTCTGCCTCGGAACCCCACTGAGTGTTGACAGCCTATAAGCGATAGTCGAAGTTGAAATATTCCGACTGAAAGCTGCTGTTCGGCGTGTATGAGAAGGCCTCATGCCACTGTTCAGAGGAACCACCTTCACTTTGGAAAAATTGATTGATGGTTCGTATAGGTTCGTTACCCTACAGACCGAAGGAATGATCAGGTTCAACCTTGAGCTTTCATAGTTATCGCCAAGGTAAAGTGCGAGAAGCGGCTTTTCAGTGCCAGCTTCCTGTGTAGCATACTTGGGCTACCTTATTTGTATGCTTGAATACATTCAATCTCTCGATACCCGATTGCTTATTGCAACGAGATCTATTATTGATTCGAATTCCCCTTGGCAGGTGTTTGCTGTCCGTTTATTCGCGGACGTCAATATATTCTCTTTGATGATCGTCATGGTTGGATTATGGCTACATGGATCACTTCACCATAAAGAGACTTCAAAGCGAGAAGCTCTTTCACTTTTATATGCCACTGCTTTGGCATTTTTAATATATTGGATTCTCGATCTTGGGCTTCCAATTCGTCCGAGGCCAGAACTAACTGATACAGTAATACCGCTTATTAGCCACATTCCAGATAATTCTTTCCCATCTGGTCATGCAATTTACGCAGGAGCTTCTGTAACGGCAGCATTTCTCTTCTTAAGGAACAAGACCATTGCCTGGGTTCTTCTTTTTTTGGGATTTGTCATGGTGTTGTGTCGGGTCATGGCAGGGATTCATTATCCGGGAGACATCATAGCTGGAGTGTCTGTTGGTATCGGGTCTGCATTTTTATTTCAACATCTTCTAGGCTTTCGGTTTTTTAGAGAAGATATTTATATTTTGCCGATTAGAATCGCAAAGTTTTTTAAATTGTAAGGCGTTATATCTCATTGCACTTATCTGACATGACTCGCGCCTTTACACTCTCAGCCCGGATCAAGAGCATCAAATATGCCCTTGAAGGCATGTTTCTTGTGCTGAAAACTCAACACAACGCCTGGATACATGCCACTGCCACACTCTTGGTTATTGCCCTCGGAATATCTGTCACGCTGACTAGCACCGAATGGTTGCTACTTGTTCTGTCAATCAGTGTAGTCTGGGTTGCAGAGTCATTTAATACAGCACTTGAATACTTGGCTGACGCAATAACTAAAGATTTTCACTCATCAATCAAAAATGCTAAAGACATTTCGGCGGGAGCGGTTCTGATTTCTGCTATTGGCTCTGTAATTATTGGCCTCATCATTTTTGTGCCAAAACTCTATTCTCTCAATTAATACTCTGTGTTCGACAGCCGAACTTCGATTTTCTGAATTGATTGCCAGAAAGCTGCCGTTCGTCAGCTTCGGAAAAGGGTTGCCTGCTATTGCTGCTCCGAAAATCCTGAGTGGCTCCAACCAGTCTATTGCCACCCGATCGGATTTCCCGGTGAGCGGCGCCTGATGGCCGGACTGCGGCGGTCAGGTCGAAGTGACAACCGAACTGAGCACCGCAGGCGATCACGAAACCCCGATAGTCAGAAAAGATCGGCAAATCGCCAAGCCACTGACGCGGGCAGGGCTCCGGGGGCGGGTTTCGGCTGGCCGATCTGTGAGCGAAGCGAGCCGTGAGGCCGGACGGAATCCGCAGCCCGGATTACAAGCGCCGAGCTCCGAATTGCCGTACCGCTAGCGCCGACTTTTTACAGTACGGATTGCAACAGCAACCCCATCTCCGCCGGGTTCTTGGTGGTCTTGATGCCGCAGGACTCCAGCACGTCCAGTTTTTCCTGCGCCGTACCCTTGCCGCCGGAAATGATGGCGCCGGCGTGACCCATGCGCTTGCCGGCTGGCGCGGTGACGCCGGCGATGAAACCGACCACCGGTTTTTTGTTGCGGCACTCGTCGCGATACCACTGCGCGGCGGCTTCCTCGTCGGAACCGCCAATCTCGCCGATCATGATCACGGCATCGGTGCCGGGGTCGTTCATGAACAGTTCCAGCACGTCCCGGTGCTTGAGCCCATTGACCGGGTCACCGCCGATGCCCACCGCCGTCGACTGGCCCAGGTTCAAGTCGGACAACTGGCCGACCGCCTCGTAGGTCAGCGTGCCGGAGCGCGAGACCACTCCGACGCGGCCTTGCTTGTGGATGTGGCCGGGCATGATGCCAATCTTGATTTCATCCGGCGTGATGATGCCGGGGCAGTTGGGGCCACATAACACGGTCTTGCGCCCTTCCTTCCGCATGCGATCCTTCAGCGCCACCATGTCGCGCACGGGAATGCCTTCGGTGATGCAGATCACCAGGTCGAGGTCAGCTTCGACCGCCTCCCAGATGGCGGCGGCGGCGAAGGGTGGCGGCACGTAGATGACGGAAGCATTGACACCCTGCTGTTCCTTCGCCTCCTTGACGGTGGCGTAGATGGGGATGTCCTCGAAGCTCTCGCCCGCCTTCTTGGGGTTGACGCCGGCGACGAAGCAGTTGGCACCATTGGCGTACTGCTTGCACATGGTGGTGTGGAACTGACCGGTCTTGCCGGTGATGCCCTGGGTAACGACCCGGGTGTTCTTGTCGATGAGGATGCTCATGTCTTTTCCTTGCTTGCCGCTTTATTTGCCAGATACGGCATGGACAATTTTCCGCGCCGCGTCCGCCATGTCGCTGGCGGCGATGATGGGCAGCCCCGAGTCACGCAGGATTTCCTTGCCGATGTCCTCGTTGGTGCCGCGCATGCGCACCACTAGCGGCACTGAAAGATGCACTTCCCTGGCCGCCGCGACGATACCGTTGGCAATCGTGTCGCAACGCATGATGCCGCCGAAGATATTGACCAGGATGCCCTTGACGTTGGGATTGGCCAGCATCAGTTTGAAAGCTTCCGTCACCTTCTCGGTGGTGGCGCCGCCGCCGACGTCGAGGAAGTTGGCTGGCGCCGCGCCGAAGAGTTTGATCGTATCCATGGTCGCCATCGCCAGACCGGCGCCATTGACCAGGCAACCGATGTTGCCGTCGAGCGAGATGTAGGACAGGTCGAATTTCGATGCCTCGATCTCGGCCGGGTCTTCCTCGTCGAGGTCGCGCATGGCGACGATGTCCTCGTGGCGATAAAGCGCGTTGGCATCGAAATTCATCTTGGCGTCAAGCGCAACCACACGGCCGTCGCCGGTCACGATCAGCGGGTTGATTTCAGCCAGGCTGGCGTCGGTTTCCCAGAAAGCCTTGTACAACCCTTGCAGCGCGGTCCGTGCCTGCGGCAACGATGCCACGGGAATACCGATTTTTGTCGCCACGGCGTCGGCTTCGGCATCGCTCAAACCGGCGACGGGATCGATAAAAACCTTGTGGATCTTTTCGGGGGTGTTTGCCGCGACTTCCTCGATGTCCATGCCCCCCTCGGAGGATGCCATCAGGCAGACCTTCTGCGTAACGCGATCCACCACCATGCCGACATAGAGTTCGGCCTTGATGTCAGCGCCCTCCTCGATCAGTAGCCGCCGCACCTGCTGCCCTGCGGGGCCGGTCTGGTGGGTTTTCAACTGCATGCCGAGAATCTGCTCGGCGCAGGTCTTCACCTCGTCAAGCGACCTGGCCAGCTTGACGCCGCCGCCCTTGCCGCGACCACCGGCGTGAATCTGTGCTTTCACAACCCAGCGCTTGGTTGCCAACTGAGCACCCAGCGTTTCCGCGGCCTTGACGGCCTCGTCAACCGAAAAACAGGGAAAGCCACGCGGCGTGGCGACACCGTATTTGCGCAGGATTTCCTTGCCTTGATATTCGTGAATCTTCATGGTTTATCCTTGTGCTTACTGGGCGGCGACGACGTGGCGGCGTGTCTGCAGGACGAAGAAGCGGGCGGCGGCGAAATCGCTGTCGACCAGCGAGGCGCTGGAGGCCGGATTGGCGCCCGTGCCCTGATAGTCTGAAAACGCGGCCGACTGGCTGACGAAAAGCCCACCTGTCAGGTTCAGCGACAGCGCCACGCCGGCGCGCATGGCCGCTTCCTCCGCCAGTTGCTGGATCACGGGATTGGTCGAATGCACGGTAAACGTCAGCGCGCCCTTTTCGCGCGCTATACGTTCGGCCACGGCCAGCGCTTCGGAAACTGTTGCCGTCTCGACCACGAAGCTGATCGGACCAAAGCATTCCTCGGCGTAAATCTGGCGGTCGGCGACATCGATCTGCACCAGTAATGGCGTGTGCACTCGCGCTTGAGGCCATTGCGGATGCGGGATGGGCGAGGAATCGCGCAGGATGACGCCACGCTCGGCGCCCTGCTCGCGCACGGCATCGATGCGCGTTACCGTGTCAGTCGACTGAATGGCGCCAAGCACCTCGACGGCGCGGGCGTTGTCTTCGAGCAAGGCGCTGATCGCCACTGACAAATCGCGGCCGAACTGCTCGGCCGAATGCGTACCCGCCGGCGTCTTGACGCCTTCGCTGGAAACCAGCAGGGTCTGCGGCGTGGAGGAGGTCTGTGCCGAATAGAGCGACAGCGTCACCGCGAGATTGCGCAGCATGGCCTTGTAATCTGCGGTCGATTCGATCACGACACAATTGACCCCGGCCCTCTCGGCGAACACCCGCGCCTGGCGGGCGTTATCATCAAACCATTCGACGTAGTCAGCGCGTCCGGCAAGATCGATCAGGCGAACGTCCGGCTTCTGCGCCACCTCCTTCGCCACCGGCGTGCCGGAATCATCGACCAGCAGGCTCACCAGATTGGCGTCGAAGCCCGCCTCCTTGAGCGTCTGCCGCACCACCGCCACGGTGATGGCCAGCGGCAATATCGCCGAGGGGTGCGGCTTGACTATCACCGGATTGCCTGTCGCGAGACTGGCGAACAGTGCCGGGTAGCCATTCCAGGTCGGCGAGGTGGCGCTGCCGAGCAGCAGCGCCACGCCGCGTGGCACCACGGTGAAGCTCTTTTCCAGAACCAGCGGCGCGTTCTTGCCCTGCGGCTTTTCCCACAGCGCCGTCTCCGGCACTTCCTTCATTTCGCGCCAGGCCAGCGCCACTGCCTCCAGGCCACGATCCTGCGCGTGCGGCCCGCCGGACTGGAAGGCCATCATGAAACTCTGCCCGGTCGTGTGCATCACGGCATGGGCGATTTCCATGGTGTGGGCACCGAGACGGGCAAGGATTTCGAGACAGACGCCGGCGCGCGCATCGGGCCCGGCCTTGATCCATGCCGGCATCGCCCCCTTGGCGGCGGCGATCAGCGCATCGGGATTGCACTGCGGATAGGCGATGTCAAGCGTGAGGCCGAAGGGCGAACTTTCCGACATGACGCGCCCGGCAAC
Organism: Sulfuritalea sp.; assembly: GCA_020048435.1. Lineage (GTDB taxonomy): Bacteria > Pseudomonadota > Gammaproteobacteria > Burkholderiales > Rhodocyclaceae > Sulfurisoma. The sequence goes on along the minus strand of JAIFMO010000218.1, from coordinate 2,745 downwards.
ACCGGGCTGGTCCAGATAGAATTGCGCGTCGAAGTAGGCGGAAAAGGCAGCCCGTCCTTCCTCGATCGCATTCTCGCCGTAGCTTTTCGGATTTTCCGAATAGGGACTCCAGTAGCCGCGCCCGCGGATCGCTTCGACGGCGCGCTCCAGCAGGGCCCGATGCTTCTCGAACAGAGGATGTGACATGGAAATATTCTCCGGCGATGCGCCCAATCGTGGCAATCGGGACTGATTGGGGCCAATTCTAACCATGTCTGCCACCGATGACATTCTTCCCGCAAGGAGTTAACAATGAGTTCCGCCATGAGCCCTGACGAGATCGCCCAACGCTGCGCCGACATCATGTGGCCCGACGACCATGCCGCCCGCGGCATCGGTATCGAAATACTTGCGGTTGGCGCCGGTTCGGCCAAGGTTGCCATGAAAGTGCGTCAGGACATGGTTAACGGCCACGGCAACTGCCACGGCGGCTTCATCTTCGCCGTGGCCGACTGCGCCTTTGCCTACGCCTGCAACAGCCACAATCACCGCACGGTTGGCGCCGGCGTCGACATCAACTTCATCGCCCCCGCGCATCTCGGCGACCGCCTCATCGCCCACGGCCATGCCCGCCATCAGGGCGGTCGCAGCGGCCTCTACGACATCGAGGTGGAAAACCAGGCCGGCAAGTTGATCGCCCTTTTCCGTGGTCGCGCCGCCCGCATCAAGGGCCATTTCTTCGAAATACCGGATAATGCCGCCTCGCCGCAAGAGAGATAAACCATGAACAATGCCTTCGAACCCATTGAAACCGCCAGCCGCGACGAAATTACGGCACTGCAACTGTCGCGTCTCAAGCACAGCCTTTCCCATGCCTATGGCAATGTGCCGCACTATAAGGCCGCCTTCGCCAGCGCCGGCGTGCACCCGGACGACCTGAAGTCGCTCGCCGACCTGGCAAAATTCCCCTTCACCACCAAGCAGGACCTGCGCGCCAACTATCCCTACCGCATGTTTGCAGTACCCATGGGCAAAGTGGCGCGCATCCATGCCTCGTCCGGCACCACCGGCAAGCCCACCGTCGTCGGCTACACGCAGAACGACATCGACACCTGGGCCAAGCTGATGGCGCGCTCAATCTTTGCCGCCGGCGGCCGGCCGGGCGACAAGGTGCATGTTTCCTACGGCTACGGCCTGTTCACCGGCGGCCTCGGCGCCCACTACGGCGCCGAACGACTCGGCTGCACCGTCATCCCCTTCGGCGGCGGCCAGACCGAGCGTCAAGTGCAGCTCATCCAGGATTTTCAGCCCGATATCATCATGGTCACGCCCTCCTACGTGCTGGCCATCGCCGACGAATTCGAGCGCCAGGGCATCGATGCCACGAAATGCTCGCTCAAGCTCGGCATTCATGGCGCCGAGCCATGGACCAACGAAATGCGCGGCGAGATCGAACGCCGCTTTGGCATGCAAGCCGTCGATATTTATGGCCTGTCGGAAGTCATGGGCCCCGGCGTCGCCCAAGAATGTATCGAGACCAAGGACGGCCCGGTGATTTGGGAAGATCACTTTTATCCCGAAATCATCAACCCCGAAACCGGCGAAGTGCTGCCAGATGGCGAAATGGGTGAACTGGTATTCACCTCGCTGACCAAGGAAGCCCTGCCCATCATCCGCTACCGTACGCGCGACCTCACCCGCCTGTTGCCGCCGACGGCGCGCTCGATGCGGCGCATCGCCAAGATCACCGGCCGTACCGACGACATGCTGATCATCCGTGGCGTCAACGTCTTCCCCTCGCAGGTCGAGGAACAGATTCTCAAGATGCCCCGGCTATCGCCGCACTATCTGCTGGAAGTCAGCCGCGAAGGCCACATGGACGCCATGGTGGTGAATGTCGAGATCAAGCCGGAATTCGCCACCGCCACCGCCGCCGAAAAGGAATTCGTCGCGCACGAATTGCAGCACCATATCAAGTCCTACATCGGTATCAACACCCGGGTGGACATCAAGGCCGTGGGCGATATCGAACGCTCGATCGGCAAGGCAAAGCGGGTGATCGACAGGCGACCGAAGTAATTCCGCTCAAAACCAGTCCACCGCCGCAACAACGTCGGTCTGGCGATCGGCCTGCGATGAAACCGGCTGCTTGAGCGCCCAAGTTGTGAAACACATCGCAGCGCGTCAGATAGAGGCTGATCGCCGGCGCGAATAAGGGCGTCAGGAGGCCGAACAGGTCGAGGCTCATGACCACAGGCTTCCCTCAACCAAGTCAGCCACCGAACCGTGCCGCCAGCCCCTCGAGCGTGATGTTCTCCGCAATCTCGTCATGCGGAATCAGCACATAGCGCCATGGCTTGCCGCCATAACTCGCCGCATGGTCCGAGGCATTCGCGCACCACTTGACGGCCGCCTCCTTCTTGGCGATGACAATCGGGTCTTCAAGTTCTGTTCGCTTCTTTGGTTCCAGCATGTAGATCGTGGCAGCCGTTTCGGCAACGAAGTCCGGCTGGTATTCATGATGATCCGCGCGCTCCAGAATCACCGCCAGTTTGCGCTCCGAATCCGAATCGAACTTCTGCACCGGATAGAGACAACGCTGGAAGCCGCCAAACAGGTACTTGGCCATGTTGCTCTTGTCGGCTGGCTCCACGCGGTAGTTGGCGGGCGGTTCCTGCACGGAATGCGAGTAACCTCGATTTCGTAAAAGCCACGCGCTTCGTGGCGTCTGACCCGCGGCAATCGGCGGTAATGCGTCCAGGAAAG
>JAIFMO010000011.1 GCA_020048435.1 Sulfuritalea sp. | reverse complement strand
TGGCGAGGCAGGCTTCGGGCCGCGTCAGTCGCGCCACGCCAATACGTTCCTTGAGATTGAGCGTCGGTTCGGCGTCTTTCTCTTTTGCCAGCAAGATCGGCTTGGCGGCGAGCGGCGCGCCGGCGCGCACCGACATAAAGCCGGGCTTGTGATACGTCAGCGAACCGGTCGGGCAGGCGAGAATGCACTGCACGGCATCGCAGGAAAAATCGCAGGCTTGCTCGCGGGCGTCGATATAGGGCGTGCCGACACCCAGGCCGTCGACCAGATCGGCGAGCTTGATGGCGGATACCGGGCAGACCTGCACGCACTGGCCGCACTTGATGCAACTGGCTAGGAAGTCCTTTTCGTCAAGCGCGCCGGGCGGCCGCAACCGCTGCTTCTGGGCGTAGACCAGCGGCAGGAAACCTGACAGCGCCGCGCCCATGACACCGCCGGTGAGCAAAATGGTGCGCAGCACGCGGCGGCGGGCCTGCTGGCGACGTTCTTTGGATTGCGGCGCCGTACCGCTAGCGCCGACTTTTTGCGGCAGCGCGGCGCTCATGAGCGCACCCTCGCCGGTTTGACGAAGCGCGGCGCGGAATCCCGCAACTGCAACTCGGGCGCCGAGAACGGCGCGAGACGTTCGAGGAAATCAAGCAGCGCCATCGCGGGCGAATTCTGGAAAAAACGCGCGGCGGGAATTTCCATCCACAACTGATCGGCGTAGGCAAAATTTTCGTGCGGCGTGTCGCCGATGCCATCGCCATTGCGATCGAAGCCCTGGTAGGTGTCGAAATAGTTGCCAATCCAGGTGTTTTTGTCGCCGTCGCCGCGCCCACCCTGAAACACGTCGGTGAGGTTGCCTTCGAAGGTATTGTCTTTCAGGATGTTGCCGCCGAGTTCGGAGGTGAGCTGCACGGCAATGCCGTTGTAGGCAAAGTGGTTGCCGGTGAAACGTATCGACGTATCGGGCTGGAAGGGCGACAGATCGGAGCCGACGCCGACGGCGCAGTAGATGATCTCGTTACCCGAAATATCGATATTGCTCGACTCCTTGAAGCCGAGGGCCATGCCGGACGCGCCGGTGGCGTGGGAAATCACGTTATTGCGGGCCGCCCCGCCTTCCATGTACATGAAATAGATGCCGACGGCGTTGTCGTAGAAGCGGTTTTCCTCGACGATGTTGTTGTTGGCGAACATGAAATGGATGGAATAGCGACTGCGCCGGCCGAGGTTGCCGCGAAAGGTGTTGTCGTTGGAATACCACGCCACCATGTCGCGCGAGTCGATGACTTCGTTGGCCTCGATCAGGTTGCGATTGCTGTACCACAGGCGCAGGCCGTCGCCGCGGACGCCAAGGTCGAAGGGCTTGGATTTGATGTGGTTGCCCCGCACAACGCTGTCGTTGGATTGCTTGAGGTCGATGCCGAACAGGCAGTTATCGATAACGAGATTTTCAATATGGTTGCGGTGGCCGCGCACGTCGAGGCAACTGTCGTCGGTGTCGTGCGAGTCGCCGGAGCCGGTCAGGTGCAAGCCGCGCAGGGTCGAATCGTCGGCCCTGAGTTCGAAGACGGTGCCCTTGTCGCCGGAATCAATGGTGACCTGGCCGCCGCCATCGATGGTCAACGGTTTATTGACCACCACCGGGCCGGCATAGATGCCGGGCGGCGGCTTTAGCACCGAACCGGCCGGCGCGGCATCGACCAGTTGCTGGAAGGGGATCAAGCCATGCACGCGCTTGTCGCGCTCGTGCAGCATGAATTGCGGCTTGGGCCGATCGACGCCAACGCGGGGAGCGTTGCTCAGGTCGGCCGTCGCGCCTAGCTTCGGCACCGTCGCCCCGTTCTCGGCATCACGCCAACCCAACTCGCCGCCCGTCTCGGCGGCGACCAGCAGGGTCGACACGCCCAGCGCCAGCGAAGCCAGCAGGGCAGGCGGCAATCTCATTCGGCGCCGCCTTCGCGCAATTGCTTGCGGCGCAGCAGGATGGCCAGCGCCAGCGTGGCGAACATCACCAGCAGCAAGGCATAGCCCCAGTAGGGATAGGAGTAGGTCGAAAACTGCGCCACCTTGCCCTCGCCGAAAACCGTCGGCATGAAGGGCTTGACGGTGAAAGCGCCCCACGGGTGCATGTTGTGGCCGAAGAACCACAACCAGCCCGCGTATTCGATGACGAAAAATACCGGCAGCAGCGCCGGCACGGCGGCCAGCAGCAACTGGAACGGACGGAATTTCCAGACGCCGAGCACGACGATGGCCATGACGACGATCAAGCCGGCGATGACGACATGGCTGGCCAGGGTGACGTTGTCGCCCCAATGCTTGATCTTGTCCGGCTCCTTGAAGAAGGTGCCCGCCTCGCTCACATAGTCGGCGACGTGGCTGGCGAGGTGGCCGAGCACGTACTGATCGACAATGGCCCAGACGGCCACGGCGGTGAAGCCGGCGGAGAGTATCAGCAGCCGCAATTTCTGTTTTGTCGCGGCGAACGCCAGCAGCATCACCGCGAAGAAACCGAAGAAAAACTTGGCCAGCGGCTTTTCCACCGGCGCGCCGGTGGCGATGGGGAACATGCCGACGTAGTGGTTGATGGTGTTCATTTCATGGACGCAGTCGAGGCCTTCCGCGCCCTTGTCGACATTCTTCTTGGCGTCAAGGATGGGGTTGTAGCGCTCGTCTTCGGCGCCGAGATCCTTCTGGATGATCTCGCCCGCCATGCGGGTGCCCTTGCCCGCCGCGGAGCAGCCGTTATAGACGCCATCGAAATGGAAATGAATGCGGATGCCGTCGGGGAAGGCATCCGGCGGATAGTTGGGCGCGGTCAACGACACCCACCAGATGGGAGCAAAGTAGGCCGCGATCATGGCGATCAAGGCAATCAGCGTTAATCCGCCGATGGCGACATTGGGATTCCTGGGGGCGTTCATTGTGCTCACTCTTGTTTTGGAGCCATCTTTTCGTCGGTCAGCCGTACCGCTAGCGCCGACTTTTCGTTATTCCCCACGCGCGCCGTCAAGGCCACGCGCGGGGGCCATTACAGTGCGGTGCTTACTTCTTCTTGGCGCCGCCCTTGCACATCGCGCCCGGCATGGCCAGGCTGGACTGGTAGGCGGAGATCGCCACCAGTTGGTCATCGGTATAGGGCTTGATGACCTTGACCATGTCCGGATTGGCATTGCGACGCTTGCCTTCGCGAATCTCGCTCATCTGACGCAGCAGGTACTTGTAGTGCTGGCCGGCGATCACGGGATAAAACTTCTCTTTGTTACCCTCGCCGTTGGCGCCGTGGCATTCCTTGCACTGCTTCTCGTAGAGATCCTTGCCCTTGGCGACTTGCAGCGCCGCGTCCTTGCCTTCGTACATGCCGTGATTGGCCGGAATGCACAGGCTTTGAATGTAGGCGGAGGCATCGGCCAATTCCTGCGGGTCGGTCAGGGTCATGGCAAACGGATACATGGTCGGGTTGTCGCGCAGACCGGCGCGAATGTCGGCCATTTGCTTGATCAGCACGGTGGAATGCTGGCCGGCCAACTGCGGGAACGTGCCGTCAGGACGGCCAGCGCCCGAGGGCAGATGGCAGGCGCCGCAGACTTCGTAGGCTTCCTTGCCGGCCTTGACGTCGCCCTTTTTGTGCAGGGCCTCGATCTTCTCGCCCTCCTGGGCGTTCCATTTGTAGTTCTTGCCTTCGATACCTTCCTGTTTGGGCGGTGGCGGGCCGGCAAAGGCAACGGTGGCGGAGAGCAAGGCCAGGACCAGCAATGCGGGTGATTTCATGTCGTTATCCTCTCAAGGTATCGGGGTAGAGCCATTGTCCGCAATCGAATATCAGCATTCATTGATATTCATCAATCGGCGGGACAAAGTGTTATCCATCAAGGCTTCAGCTTGGAAACATAGTCGGCCAGCACCTTGATTTCTGCGTCGGAAACGAGGTGCATGACCCCCTTCATCGCCGCGCTGTTGCCGTTGGCGCGGGCGCCGCTCTTGATGTCGATCATCTGCTTCTCGATGTACTTGGCGTTCTGGCCGGCAATCTTCGGATAGTCGGGCATGAGCGGCTTGTTGCCGTTGGGACCATGGCAGGCGCTACAGGTCTTGTCGTTGTAAAGCGTCTTGCCGTCGGCGGCAAAAGCCGAGCCGGCAAGAGCCAGCGTTGCGGTGGCGAGCATCAGCATCGATTTCATGGGTATCCCTTTCGTAAATGAAAACGCGGGGGACAGAATAATTCGCCCCCCGCGCCGACCGCCTTAATTCATATCAAATTGCTCAACTTTTTACTTGAGCGCTCATTTGATTTATTACTTGACCTTTTTGGCGCCGTTTTGCTCAAGATAAGTCTTGGCGCGCAAGCCGAGGTCGGCGGTCTTGACCTGGTATTGCCAGATTTGCTCGGCCCAGAGGTTGGCATTTTCCCAATCCTGCTTGGCGGCGAACGCCTCATGCTTCTCTTTCAGACCCTTGGTCTTGCCCAGTTGGTCGAAGGCGTCATCCACCATCGCCACAACATCCGGGAAGTCCTTGTAGTTGACGCTGGTGATGTAGGCGACGACGGAGTCGATGATCGCCTGCGTATCCACCACTTTCTTCACTGTCGCCTTATATTCGGCTTCGGTGTAGGTGCCCTTGGCCAGCGTGGTCTTCGTCGCTTTCCAGCCCTTCGGCTTGACGAGGAGGTAGCCTTGCATTTCAAGGTGCAGCGCCGAGCAGAACTCGGTGCAGTAGTACGGATACACACCTTCCTTGTCGGCCTTGAACTTCAACTGGACGGTCTTGCCCGGCTCGACTGAAGCATGCACGTTGTAGGTCGACACCGTGAAGCCGTGGGTCTCGTCCTGCGCCCGCTCAAGGTTGGTCAGGTTGATGGTGATCTCGTCGCCCACTTCAGCCTCGATGGTTTCCGGCGTGATGTGCGAGCGGATCAGCGTTCCCTTGACTTCGACCTTGTTGCCCTTGCGCGTGGTGACTTCTTCGCCGGCACGCACCATGCCCGGATGCGGCTTGTCGGTGCGGCTGTTGGTGCCGACCTTGTAGCGCACGCCCGGCTTCAGCTTGTCGGCCGAGATGGCGACAACGTAGTGCGGCTCGCCCAGCGGAATCGGCATGTCGTAGAGCAACTGCATCTTGTCGTTGCTGATATCGATCAGCTGATGGTTCTGCGGATGCAAGGGGCCCACCGGATTGAAGCGATCGATCGACAGCTTGTTCAGCGCGACGAGATAACGGCCCTTCGGATCGACGGAGTCGCCTTCCATGGTCATCAGGTGACCGATGTTGTAATGGACGGAAATCTTGTCGAGTACCTTGCCTTCGCAGTAGTTCCACTTGGCGACCTGACTATCCACATACAACGAGGTATAGGCGACACAGGGCTTGGAATCGTACTGGGTGTGCAACGGGCCGAGGCCGAGCGCCACTTGCGTGTGCAGCGCGTCCTTCATGGCGATTACCGGAATGCCGTACGGATCTTTCGATTCGAACTTGCCGGCCTTGATGGCGGCCATGATCTTGTCGAAAGAATAGACGGACACATGGGTGTCGAGCTTGCCGGCGACGACCAGCATCTTGCCGTCCGGGGTGACATCGACGCCGTGCGGCGACTTGGGCTCGGGGATCAGGAAGAGGATGCCTTCCTTGATGGCCGTTTCCATCATCAGCACGTTGTGGCCGTTGATCTTCCTGGCCTTGCCGGCGGCAACCAGTTGGGCGGCTTTTTTCCAGTTGATCACATGCAGGTAGTCGGTGTCCTTGGCGGAGCAACCGGCTTCGTACGGCGGACGACCCTTTTCGATGCCGCCGACGTAACGCTCGGAGCAGAAGGAGTTGGTGAACGACCAGCCGTCGGACGGGCCTTTGCCGGCATCGGACAGATCCTGCGAGTAAGGCGGCAGTTCGAGCGAGAAGGACTCCTTCTCGTTGATGCGGCCTTCCTTGCGGTCGAATTTCCAGTAGGTGACGCCGCCGCGATATTTCTCGTTGAATTCTTCGAGCGGGTAGAACTTCTTGTTTTCGAGCGGCGCGGCGTACTGCGCGGCCTCGATGATGTATTCCGTGTTGGCCGTAACAAAGGCGCCACCGTGCTCGGACTTGAAGATCGGGTTGACCACGATCTGCTTGGTCTCGAAGTCGCGCAGGTCGATCACCGCCAGCCGCGGGTTGGCCTTGTCGTTGATGAACAGGTACTGACCATCGTACTTGCCCTGCGTCTCGGAAATCGCCGGATGGTGGGTATCGCCCCAGGTGATGTCCTTGCCGTCGATCTTGCCACCGGCCAGTACCTTTTTCGACTCCTCGTCGTAACCATAGCCCTGCCAGGGCTCGGGTGTGAATACGCCGATGTATTTCAGGATGCGCATCGATGGAACGCCATAGACGATGACCTGCCCCGACTGCCCGCCCGAACTGAAGGCAACGAATTCGTCGCGCTTGCCGGTGGGCACATAGGTCTTGGACGCAGCCAGCAGATCCTGCTGGCTCAGATTGCGCCGCTTCATCACGTCCTGTAGCGACTCAGACGACCAGGAGGCCGTCGCCGCCAGACCGAGTCCGGCCGCCAGCAGCAGCGAGGCCGTTCGCATTGCGTGTATTTTCATGAAATTCTCCCCTAGGAAAAGATGACCTGCGAGATGACCTGCGTCACCTGCCGAATTCAGATCTATCACCCCCTGCGACAAACGGTCGCAGCGGCAATATGTCGCGGAGAATAGGCTGGCGCGGAAGCGGAAACCTTGACAGCAATCAATTCCGGAAACGCCGCGCCAGGACAAAGCACGGTAAGCTGCCCGTTTTTGCTCGTCGAAAAGAGATCATGGGGCTACATCGACTGAATGAAATCCACGCCCATCTTGAACCCGCGATGGCCATCTACCTCGGGCTCTGGTTGGCGGCATTCGCCGTGGCCATGGTTATGCTCATGAAATGGCCGGGCCGTTTCAGCCTTCTGTCGGAAGGCTATCGGCGGCTGCTGTTCCAGCCATGGAAACTCGCCACCTTTGCCGTCGCGGCCACTGGCATGACGGTCATCGCCCCCTGGACCGGCGATCCGACCTGGGACTATTTCGACGCGCTGCTGATGTCGAGCCTGACGTTCGCCACGGCGCCGTGGGCGACCGGGGTTCTATACCGGGCAATCCGGGGCGGGGAATCAGTCCTCGCGGCCTATGTTGCCGCCTGTCTCTGGCTGTTCTCGGCCAGTTGGTGCTACGACCTCTACCTGCTGCTGCGCGATAGTGTCTATCCGATAACGTGGTGGGCCAATCTGAAGGCGTCTTCCATCCTCTACCTGTTGGCGGGGATGATGTGGAACCTTGAGTGGCGCCAGGACGGTGGCGGGCGCTTTGCCTTCATGGCGGCAGACTGGCCTGAGGGTAATCCGGGCAATTCACCCCAAATGTCATGGCGCCTGGCCTGGCTGCTGCTTCCGATCATGGCACTGGTGGCTGCGTTGATCCTGCCCTTCCTTTGGGGTGGCTGGTCCTAGCCCAATCGCACCGGCGCAGGGGGATTACTCAGCCAACCAGCGCGCGAGTACCGCCTGCAAATCCGGGAGACGCAAGGGCTTCGCGAGAAAATCATCCATGCCCGCGGTGAAGCAATTATCGCGGTCTTCTTGAAACGCACCCGCGGTCAGGGCCACGATAGGCCGTCGCGGCTTTCCGTTCGCTGTTTCCCACGCCCGAATGCGCTCGGTTGCGGCAAAGCCATCCATGACCGGCATCTGGCAATCCATCAAGACAAGGCTGGGGTTCGCACCACTCGTAATCAGCTTGACGGCCTCGTGACCGTTTTCGACGCTTTCGAAACGCATGCCCTGCTTCTTGAGCAGGCCTTCTATCACCTTGCGATTGGTCAGATTGTCTTCGACGACCAGAACGTAGCCGGAACCGGAGCCTGAGGAAGCCATCTCTGGCATCGGCGCGGGAACCTGTACCCGACGCTCGCTTTGACGCGCATCCTGCTCGGCGGATGTCACGGTCGCCCATACCCGGAACCAGACTCGCGAACCTTTGCCTGGCTCGCTTTCGATGCCCGTTTCGCCGCCCATGAGTTTGGCCAGGTTGGCGACGATGGAAAGGCCAAGCCCCGTGCCGCCATATTGCCGGGTAATGGAGCCATCGACTTGCGAGAACGGTTTGAACAGGCGATCCAACTTATCCTTTGCAATGCCGATGCCGCTATCGGCGACCGAGAATTCCAGCCAGGCTGCGTCGTCCTTGCGCTGAATTTCCGCTCCATCGATGCGAATGGACCCCTGCGCGGTGAATTTGGCCGCATTGCTGACGAGATTCGACAGCATTTGCCGCAGGCGCAGGGGGTCACCCCAATAGCGAACGTCGGCGGGTCCATCCCAGCGGCATTCCAGTTTCAGGCCTTTTGATTCGACCGGTTCGTGGAACAGGACAGCCGTCTCCTGAATCAACTGCGCCGGGGCGAACACGGCGCATTGCAGGTCGAGTTTGCCGGCTTCAACCTTTGAAAGATCGAGGATGTCGTTAAGCAAGGTGAGCAGGGTTTCGCCCGAGTTGAGAATGGTCCGGGCATATTCCTGCCGTTCTTCATCCTTCAGATCCGCCATCAACAACAGTTGCGCCATGCCAAGGATGCCGTTCATCGGCGTGCGGATCTCATGCGACATGGTCGCCAGGAACTGGCTCTTGGCCAGGCTGGCCACCTCGGCCGCCGCCTTGGCTTCGGTCAGCACCCGCTCGACCTGCTTGCGCTCGGTGATGTCGCGCGTCACCCCCAGCAACCCGGTGATGCGGCCATCGCCGTCCCGCATGGGCACGGCATGCGTATCGAGCCAGCGCTGCCCACCCTTGAGGCCGATGATCTCGAATTCGAGCATGCCGGATTCTCCCCGATTCACCCGCCGTCCCAGTGCAACGAAGGCTTCCCGGTAAGGCGGCGCGATAACGCCCAGGATTTCGTGACCGACGACCTGTTCCTCGGCATCGGCTTCGATCATGTCGAGACCGGCGCGGTTCATCTGCACGATCCTGCCCTCCGGATCGAGGATCTTGACGCATTCCGGCTCGGTCTCGATGATGGTTTTGAGGCGAAGTTCGCTTTCCGCTACCTTTCGTTGCGCCTGGTCACGCTCGATCACGGAACCCGCCCATCGCGCCAGTAGCCTGAGAAACTCGCGGTCGCCGTCTTCAAAGTTCCGGTGGTAAGGCGCGGGCGAACTGAAATTCACCGTGCCGTAAACCTGTGTCCCGACCCGAATCGGCGCACCGATGTAGGTTTCGAGCTTGAAGGCCTGATAGCCGGGGTGTCCGCGTTCGGCGGACTGCCCCATGTTACCGATGGCAACGACATCGTCGTGGGCCAGGGTCAGACTGCAATAGGTATCGCCAAGCGGGAATGCCTGTCCATCGTGAAGCGTTTCGGGCGGAGAAATCTGCGCGACGACCCAGTAGGTGCCTGCGTCAATCCGGCTGACAATGCCGAACTCCAGGCCGAGATGTTCCGCCCCGATCGCGAGCGCGGAGTGAAACTGCTCCATCAGCGGCAGGTGCGACAGGGCCGCGATTTCATTGAGGCGCTGATGGCTGGTACGACGCCGACGCTCGACCTGGCTCGCCGCCTCAGCCGCCTGTTGCGCCTCCACCAGTTGATGCGCCACGATTTGCTGGGCGGCAAGCACATCAAGATGGCGATTGAAGCCCGAGACCAGATCGGCCATCTCGTCGCCGGAATCGGGTAGTGGCAAGGCGGCCGGCGGGGTATCCGGATGCGCTTGCAGGCGACTGAAACCCTCGGAAACATCCCGCACCGGCGCAACCACATGGCGTGCAAACCGCCATGCCAGCAAACCCACCGCAATCATGCCAATCAACAGCAGCGCGAGCCCGGCATAAATCAGGGCAATAGTCGGCGCCGTCAATACATTGCGCGGCAGGGCGCCGACCAGTGCGCCCTTCAGTCGCATGGCGGGCACGATGCCGAGGAGCACGTCTTCGCCATCCAGCCGAACCTCGCGGATGTAGGGCTCAGGTTTCAAAAGTTCGACCAAACCCGGGGCGGCCACCTGGCCCAGCAAGGCCGCGTTGCTGTTGAAGACGAACCGACCTTGATGGTCCAGCAGCATGAGACGGAGATGCTCCGGCGCATTGACGGCGCCAAGAAACTCGTTGATCACCAGATTGGCATCGAGATTGATAACGAGCAGACCAACCACCTCGGTCGTACCGGTTTGCGGCACAAAATAACGGACGACCCGCGTTGCGATCAGGACCTTTTTTTGGGGAGAGGCGCGATTCAGGTTGTCTTCGATGCCGCGCCAGGACACGGACGTATCGCTGGTTCGCGCCTCCGCCAGCATCTCGCGGGCGCGGGCGTCATCGACATCGCGCACGTCGAGCGTATCGCCCACATGGTAGTGTTTGCCGTCGGCCGAAAACAGGTCGATCGAGACCAGCCCCTTGACGCGGACATAGCCGTTCAGGATATAGCCGATCTGGGCGTGGGTCGTGAGCGTGGCGAAGGTGTCTGCCCGGCGCTTTTCCTTATCTTTTTCCGGCCTGAGCGCTTCGCCGATAGCCTCGTTGCCGGCAAGATTGGCGGCCAGACTTTCAATCTGATCGGCATAGAGATCGAGGTAAGCCCGCATATCCTTCAGTTGCTGCAGATGGAATTCGCCGGCCTGTTTGATAATGATGCGACGCGACATGTCAAATTCCGACACGCCCAGCACAACCAGCGGTACAAGACCCGCCAGCAGCAGGTAGCTCAGCAGGCGGGTGGTGATACCAATCCGCCGCGCGCGAACGTTCACGGCCGGCTCCGGCATGACGCCATTACTTGACGCTGTCGCTGGTGACCAGTCGGGTATCGATCAGCGTGATCTCGGGCACGGACTCGCCCATGAGGAGACGCATCGCGAGCGCGACGCCCTGATAGCCCTGCTCGGCCGCCTGTTGATCGACCGTCACGGCCAAGTGCCCGGCCTTGACTTCCGCCACCGCATCGGCCAGTGCGTCGTAGGCGCCGACCTTGACGTCCGATTTCCCGGATTCCTGAAGATATTTCAACGCGCCCAGGCCCATCATGTCGTTCGCCGCGAAGATCAGTTTTACGTTGGGGTGCTTGGCGAAAATCTTCTGGGTGACCGCATGGCCTTCGTCAATCTTCCAGTTCGCGCTCTCGGAAGCGACAAGCTTGATCGCCCTGTTTTCAGAAAAAGCGCGCTTGGCCCCATCCATCCGCTGCCGGGCGTTGTCGGCGCTCCGTATCCCCTCCAGGATGGCGGCCTCAGTCGGCTTGTTGAATTGACTGGCAACAAATTTAGCCGCTGCATAGGCTGCTTTTTCATTGTCGACACTGATGAAGGGTATCGGCGGCATGCCTGCTTGCTTGACGGCTTCGGGATCAAGCCGGTTATCGATATTGACCACCTTGATGCCGCTGTCCACCGCCTTTTTCAGCACGGGAACCAGGCGTTGTGAATCGCCTGGTGCGATAACGATGGCAGCCATCTTTGCGGCAATCATGTCATCGACAATCTGGATCTGCTGTTCGATGGATGTTTCCTGGGCGGCTGTCTTGACCAGCAGATCCACGCGCAGTGCCTTCTCGGCGCGGCGCGCGCCTCTTTCCATTTCGATAAAGAACGGGTTGGTCAGCGTCTTCATCACCAACCCGATCTTCTTGAGTTCGGTCCGAGGTGCGGGCGCTTGCGTGTCCTTGGCAGGCGCTTGTGCAACAGTGCTCACCGCCGGGCCAGCGGAATCGCCACAGGCAGCAAGACCAAGCGCCAGCAGGAGAATCGTTAGAAGACGTGTCATGGCTCACTACCTCTTTAGTGGTATAGACCCAAGCGGCCAATCACGCAGGCCCGGGTGATCCGGCAATTCTACTGCCGCATCCACTGCCTCAGAAGGCAACAGGTATCGGCATGGGCGAAACTATTTTCGACGGTATGCAACTTCACACTGGCTTCATCGTCGCTTCTCTGTCGCTGGCTAGCATCGTTCCATTGCCAACACCAAAGGAGTGGATCATGCAAAGGAAGCTGTTGTGGAAAGTGGTGACGATTGCCGTGCTGTCGATCCTGCTGTTGATACCGCTGTCGATGATCGAGTCGCAGATTGCGGCGCGCAGCGCGCGTCAGGCCGACGTGACCCGCAATATCGCCGAATCCGCCGCCGGTCAGCAGACCTTGGTGGGGCCTGTCATCGTGATTCGCTATCGGGAAAGGATCGAGCGGCGCGGCAAGGATGAAGCAAGCGGACGCGAGACCCTTGGTCATGAAGTCGTTGAACGCAGCCGCGTGTTGCCAGTGCAGCGACTCGATATCGGCGGCGACATCCGCGTCGAAACGTTGAAACGTGGCCTTTACCGCGCTCGCCTGTACCACCTGAGCGCCCAGATGGCGGGCGCCGCGACCGTACCGCCGCGACTCGGCCTCGATGGGGCGCCGCATCTGCTCGATGCGCAGGCTTTCCTCGTGCTTGGCATTGCTGATCCGCGCGGCGTCGGCAACGACCCCGAGGTTCGCGTCAATGGCAAGATCGGGCACTTTGCCACGGGCACCCTGGGGGCTATAGCGGGGCGGGGGGTGAATGTTCCCCTCGGCGAAGTCGACCCCGCCAGCGGGGCGAGCTACGATTTTTCGCTGCCACTGAACCTGACGGGCCTGGAGCGACTTGCCATCGCCCCGGCGGGCGAACTGACGACGGTGGCTTTGAAATCGGACTGGCCGCACCCGAGCTTCCAGGGCCGCTTTCTGCCCGGCAAGCGCACGGTCGGCGAGGCGGGTTTCGAAGCGAACTGGCAGGTGTCGCACCTGGCGCGCAGCTTTGATCGCGTCCTCAAGGCCGGCGACGCGCAGCCGAGCGGCGAGACGCTCGACATCAGCCTGATCGACCCGGTCAATGTCTATCTCAAGTCCGAACGCGCCGTCAAATACGGCGTCCTCTTCGTCGTGCTCACCTTCGCCGCCTTCTTCCTGACGGAGATCATGCGCCAGTTGCCCATCCATCCGCTGCAATACCTGCTGGTGGGGCTGGCGCTGGCCATGTTCTTCCTGCTGCTGATCGCGCTATCCGAGCATATCGACTTCGCCCTGGCCTATGCCCTATCGGCCACCGCCTGCGTCAGCCTGATCGGCGCCTATCTGGCGGGCGCGCTGGGCAGTCGCCTGCGGGGCGGAGCTTTCGGTTGCGGCATTGCCTCGCTATACGGGGTGGTCTATGGCGTACTGCTGTCGGAAGACAACGCGCTGCTGATGGGCGCCCTCCTGCTCTTCCTTGCCCTGGGAGCGATGATGCTTGCCACGCGCCGGGTCGATTGGTACCGCATCGGCGGTTCGGCTGCCGACGAGACGCGGTGACATGAAGATCAGACTCGGGATAGCGATGCCATGGCGTCTTGTTCTCTGGATGGTGGCGGTGGCGTTGTTGCTGGCAATGATGCTCGCCATCGGCCACGACGTGGATTTCCGTCGCCAGCGCAACGAGGTCATGGCGGCCGACTGGGCGGCACGGCAACTCGGCCAGCACTTCGTCGTCGGCTATAAGAGGGGAAAATCAATAAATCGCCTATGGCTGGTGCCGGAGCAATGTCCAACACTTTCAAACGCACCCTTGATCAACAACAACATTGACGGATAATCCTGCCTAGTGGGCATAGCTCTAATTCGCTTGATGCTGCTTTTCGGCGACACACTTAACGGGTTGCAAACTTTTCACTCCAGCGAACTTTCCCTGAATGCGACTGATTGAACTCAAGCTACCGCTCGTTCACACCGAGACCGAGTTGAAGGCCAGTATCCTCAAACGACTGGGGATCGCTGCGGAAGAACTGGTCGACTATTCGATCTTTCGCCGTAGCCATGACGCCAGAAAACCATCGGCCATCGTTTTCATCTACACGCTGGATATCGAGGTCAGGAACGAAAAGGCCCTGCTTGCTCGGCTGAAAAACGACCGGCAGGTCGGGCCGACGCCGGATACGGCCTACCACTTCGTCACCCGGGCGTCACCGTCAGCACCGACCCGGACACCCCATCGGCCCGTGGTGATCGGCACCGGGCCCTGCGGGCTGTTTGCCGGCTTGATTTTGGCGCAGATGGGTTTTCGCCCGCTCATACTCGAGCGCGGAAAATCGGTACGCGAGCGCACCAAGGACACCTGGGGGTTATGGCGGCAAGGCCAACTCAATCCGGAATCCAATGTCCAGTTCGGCGAAGGCGGCGCCGGCACCTTTTCCGACGGCAAGCTCTATAGCCAGATCAAGGACCCGTTGCATCGTGGGCGCAAGGTAATGACGGAATTCGTCAAGGCGGGTGCGCCTGCCGAAATTCTTTATGTGAGCAAGCCGCATATCGGCACGTTCAGGTTGGTGACGGTGGTCGAAAACATGCGCGCCGAGATCGAGGCGCTGGGCGGTGAAATCCGTTTTCAGAGCCGGGTCGAGGATATAGACATCGTGCTGGGCGACACCCCGCGGGGGCAGGTGCGCGGCTTGCGGCTGGCAGACGGCGAATATCTCGCCGCGACCCATGTGGTACTGGCGGTCGGCCACAGCGCCCGCGATACCTTCGCGATGCTCCATGGGCGGGGCGTGCACCTTGAGGCCAAGCCGTTCTCCATCGGCGTGCGCATAGAGCATCCGCAGTCATTGATCGACCGCGCCCGCTTCGGCAAGAATGCCGGCAACCCGCTGCTGGGCGCGGCCGATTACAAGCTGGTGCACCACTGCGCCAACGGCCGCTCGGCCTACAGTTTTTGCATGTGTCCGGGCGGCACGGTGGTGGCCGCCACCTCGGAACCGGGGCGGGTGGTCACCAACGGCATGAGCCAGTATTCGCGCAACGAACGCAACGCCAACAGCGCCCTTGTCGTTGGCGTCACGCCCGCTGATTTCCCGGGCGATGGCGGCGATCCGCTGGCCGGCATCGCCTTTCAGCGACACTGGGAAGGACTGGCGTTCGAGGCTGGCGGCGGCAACTACGACGCGCCAGCCCAGCGGGTGGGGGACTTTCTCGCCGGCCGGCCGTCGACCGAGCTTGGCCCGGTGCTGCCGTCCTATACGCCCGGCGTGCATCCCACCGACCTGGCCCTGTGTCTGCCCGATTATGTCGTTGCCGCGCTGCGCGAATCCCTGCCCGCCTTTGGCCGGGAGATCGCCGGCTTCGCGATGGAAGACGCGCTGCTGACGGGGGTTGAAACCCGCACTTCGTCGCCGCTGCGCATCACGCGCGACGAGGGTTTCCAGAGCATCAACACGCGCGGACTGTTTCCCGCCGGCGAGGGCGCCGGTTACGCGGGCGGCATTCTTTCGGCGGCGGTTGACGGCATCAAGGTTGCCGAGGCCGTCGCCTTGAGTCTGATGGCCTGATCACGCCGCCGGGTGCGGGGCGGGAACGGCTCGATTCACTTCTGCGATTAACCGCTGCGATTTACTTCTGCTTTCGCTCGCGAACGATCGGCGGCACGAACTTGACGGAAAACTTCCAGCCTTCCGGCGTGGCCTTGAGGATCAGTGCCTTTGAATTGGCGCCTTCTTCGAAAGCCGGCTCCGCGCCAAGCAGTTCAATTGCGCCGATGCCTTTGATGACGCAGGCGCCTGGCAACGTAACGAAGGCCGCTTCGGCTGCCACCAGGACGAACTGGCCTTCCTTCGACTCCGTACAGGTCAAACCCTTTGGCAGGGTGGCCGGATCGCGTTTCCAGGCCAGGCGCAGCGCGTCCAGCCCCTTGAGTAATTCATCGGTGGTCTTGACGGCGAGACCGACTTCACAAGATTTTGCATGACCCATTTGCAAGCCTCCAGGTTTCCCGGGTTTCACGTATTAACTGCTTGCCCATTTTAGCCACCGCAGACGCCCGCCCTGAAAATTGAAGTTTGGTGGATAAAATATCCGCTCCCACGTTCCTTTCGATTGAGGACTTCCCCATGCGCTCCTTGTTTGTTGCTTTCTTTCTGCTTCTTGCCTGCGTTAGCCAGGCCGCCCGCGCCGATATTGCGTTATTGGTGCATGGCTATCTGGGCAATGCCGCTTCCTGGGAATTCAGCGGCGTCAATGCCGCGCTTGCCGGCAACGGCTGGCTGCACGCCGGCCCCATCCTGCCCGGATTCGGCGCACCGCTGTTACCGCCGCCGACAGTGGCGGCCGCGCGCAAGACCTATAGCATCGAGCTACCCTCGACCGCGCCGCTGATGGTGCAGGCGGACATGGTGGTGGCTGCCCT
The DNA here is from genome assembly GCA_020048435.1 of Sulfuritalea sp. Classification (GTDB taxonomy): domain Bacteria; phylum Pseudomonadota; class Gammaproteobacteria; order Burkholderiales; family Rhodocyclaceae; genus Sulfurisoma. The sequence continues at coordinate 9,863 of JAIFMO010000011.1, read as the reverse complement.
GCAAGCGATCAAGGGCCGTCACGCCAATGAGTCCATTACCCTCGTCGGTCATTCGGCCGGCGGCGTCGTGGCGCGCATGGCGCTGATACGCGGCGGCGCCACGGGGATCAAGGGTGCCACCCGTCTGATCACCATTGCCTCGCCGCATCTGGGCACGGTCCGCGCATTGCAGGCGCTGGATGCTACCCACGACGGTGGCCCGATTGGTTTCGTCAAGGATGTATTCGGTGGCCGCGACTATCACGCAGTCAAGGATTCCTGGCCCGTCCTGCTCGACCTGTCGCCCGCAGCGCCGGGCAGTGCGCTGTTCTGGCTCAACGCCCAACCGCATCCGGCCATCCAGTACATTTCGATCGTGCGCGCCACGCCCGTCGGCCTTGGCGACTTCCTCGTGCCCGGCTTCAGCCAGGACCTGAACAACGTACCGCAACTGGCCGGCAAGGCCGCGACCTATGTGGTACCCGCCGACCACGCGCTGGTGCCCGCCGACGGCGTCATGCTGGCCCGGTTGATGCGTTAGTCATCCGACGCGCGCGGCGGAAGGCTCCTCGTGCCATACCGCTAGCGCCGACTTTTTGCCAATCACTCCATTCCATATGACCGCATCCACCAAACGACCGAAATCCGCCAGGAAATCTACGCCCGCCAAGGTGCCCAAGCTTTCCCGCACGCACGCTCCCGAGAACGTGTCTCCCGCCGACTGGCAGCGCGCCCTGCGGCGGCAGTTCGGGCGCGAGCAGGCGTTCGGGCTGGACAACCTGGGCGATGAGGCCTTTTTCTCCGACTTTCGCGTCAGCAACCCCGAGTCGAAATCGTCCTACCGCGTGGCGATTCGCGGCCTGCAACCGGGCGATAATTTTTGCGCCTGCCCCGATTACGCTACCAACGAACTGGGCACCTGCAAGCACATCGAATTCACCCTGGCGGCGCTCGAAAAGCAGCGTGGCGCCAAGGCGGCGTTTGCGCGCGGCTATCGACCGGCGTTTTCCGAGTTGTACCTGCGCAACGGCAGCGACGGCGAGGGCCGCGCGGTGCATTTTCGGCCTGGCACCGATTGTCCGCCGCCGGTACTGAGGGCGGCAGGGCTGCTGTTCGACGCGTCTCGCGCCTGGGTGCTGCCGCCCGAACGTTTCAACGAGTTGGAACGCTTCGTTGCCGCCGTGGCGAAAAACGGCCACGAACTGCGTGCCTACGACGATGCGCTCGACTTTGTCGCCGGCCGGCGCGACGCCGTGCGGCGGGCCGAAGTGCTGGAACAGAGTTTTCCGCGCGGCGTGGATGACCCGAAACTGGCCAAGTTGCTGAAGGTGCCGCTCTATCCCTATCAGGCCGAGGGTGCGCTGTTCGCGGTGCGCGCTGGCCGGGCGCTGATCGGTGACGAAATGGGGCTGGGCAAGACCATCCAGGCCATCGCGGCGGCGGAAATCCTGGCGCGGCATTTTGGCGTGTCGAAGGTGCTGGTGATCTGCCCGACTTCGCTCAAGTACCAGTGGCAGAGCGAGATTGCGCGCTTTTCCGACCGCGCCGCGCGGGTCCTTGCCGGCGGCCGGGCACAGCGGCAAAAGGACTATGCGGTCGATGATTTCTGCAAGATCACCAACTTCGAGAAGCTCAAGCCCGACCTTGACCTGATTACCGCCTGGGCGCCTGAACTGGTGATCGTCGATGAAGCGCAGCGGGTAAAGAACTGGAACACTATCGCCGCCCGCGCGCTCAAGCGCATCGACAGTCCCTACGCCGTGGTGCTCACCGGCACGCCACTGGAAAACAAGCTGGAGGAGCTGATTTCCATCGTCCAGTTTGTGGACCAGCACCGCCTCGGCCCGACCTGGAAACTGCTGCATCAGCATCAGGTCAAGGACGAAGCGGGCCGCGTGACCGGCTACACCGGCCTGGAAAAAGTCGGTGCAACGCTGGCGCCGCTCATGCTGCGTCGGCGCAAGAGTGAAGTGCTGCGGCAGCTGCCCGAGCGCACCGATCAGAACCTGCTGGTGCCGATGACCGAATTGCAGATGAACTATCACCAGGAAAATGCCGATCTGGTGGCGCAGATCGTTCATCGCTGGCGCAAGACCAAGTTTCTTTCCGACAAGGATCAGCGGCGGCTGACCTGCGGTTTGCAGAACATGCGGATGTCGTGCAATAGCACCTATCTGCTCGATCACGAAACCGATCACGGCGTCAAGGCCGACGAACTGGCGGCGCTGTTCGACGACCTCTTTGTTCATCCCGAGGCGAAGGCGGTAGTGTTCAGCCAATGGACGCGCACGCACGATATCGTCATCCGGCGGCTGGAAGCACGCGGCTTCGGCTACGTCAGTTTTCATGGTGGCGTGCCGTCTGAAAAAAGACCGGCGCTGGTGGAGCGCTTTCGTGACGATCCCGCCTGCCGTGTCTTCCTGTCGACCGATGCCGGCAGCACCGGCTTGAATCTGCAACATGCCTCGACACTGGTGAACATGGACTTGCCGTGGAATCCGGCGATTCTTGAACAACGCATCGCGCGCATTCACCGCATGGGACAGAAGCGACCGGTGCAGATCGTCAATTTTGTCGCCAAGGGCACCATTGAGGAAGGCATGTTGTCGGTACTGGCCTTCAAGCGGTCGCTGGCGGCTGGCATTCTTGACGGTGGCAGCGGTGAAATTTCTTTGGGCGGCTCGCGCCTCAACCGCTTCATGAAGGACGTTGAGAACGTTACCGGTCACATGGGCGAGAGCGAGGCGATGGCGCCAGCGGAGGAGGTGGCGAATGTCGACCTATCCAGCGCGACAACCGCAGCACCGGAGGACGTTGGCGAGGCAGTTGAAAAAGTCGGCGCTAGCGACACGGCAACGGCAGCGCCGGATACAGGCTCGGCCCCGGGTTTAGCCCCGGATTTAGCCCCGGATTCGCCCGCCAGCGCCCCGACCGAGCCGTGGGCTGCGCTGTTGCAGGTAGGCACGCAGTTCATTGCCGCCCTGTCTGCTGCCGGCGATGATCCGGCGGCGCCAGCCCATCCCTGGATCGAGCGCGACGCGGCAACCGGTGCGCGCAAACTCAGCCTGCCCTTGCCGCCGCCGGAAACCGCACAAAAGCTGGCCACTGCGCTGGCGTTGGTCGCCGCGGCACTGCGGGATATGGGTGGCAAATCTGGCGGCAAGCCCGCTGGCCGTTGATTCATTTCAAAGCGAGACCTTGGTAATGACTTTTTTGCAGACCCAGATTCAGTCCATCAACATCGTCACGGGTGACGGCCTATTGTCGAAGGGGCAGAAATCCTTCAACAGCCAGATCAAGCAGATCGAAAAGTTGCGCGCCCAGCTCGCCGCGTGGGAGACCGCCGTGTCGGCTTACCAGAAGAAATACGCGCGCGAGTTGCTGCCCCTGGTCGAGGTTGCCAAGGACTATCAGGTCAGGATGGTGGTTGGGCTCGATGCCGCCAGCACGGTCAAAGGACTCAGCAAACGCGAACGTCAGACGATAGCCGAATTTATCGTCGAGTTGTCGAGCATGCTGATTGCCGAGGATGGCAGGGATGAGCTGAAGGCGATCTATAACAAGCACAGCCAATCCGATTACGACAAACAGCAAGCGGCCAATCTCCAGGGCTTCAAGGCGGTGCTCGAAGGCGTGCTCGGCGCCAATTTCGCCGACGATCTGGCGTCGACCGAAGACGTCATGGAGCGGGCCAAGGTGCGCATGGCTGAAATCGGGGCGCAGCACGAGGCATCGCTGCTGGCGGATGAGGAACGGCGCGCCAAGCGCAAGAAAACGAAGAAGCAACAGGAGAAAGAGGCGCAGCAGGAGGCCGCTGCCGCGCAGATCAGCCAGTCGATCCGCGAGGTTTACCGCAAGCTTGCCAGCGCCTTGCACCCCGACCGCGAACCCGACGCGGCGGAGCGGAAGCGCAAAACGGCACTAATGCAGCGGGTAAATCAGGCTTATGAGAAGCGCAATCTGCTGCAACTGCTGGAACTGCAACTTGAGCTTGAACATATTGACAACGAGACGATTGCCCGCCTCGACGAGGATAAGCTGCGGCATTACAACGCCATCCTGAAGGAGCAGATTGGCGAGTTGAAGATGGAGTTGATTCACGTCGAGGGCCAATTCCGCGCACAATTCGGCATTAATCCCTATGCTCAGGTAAAACCGGAAACCGCGCTGCGCGGGCTGAATCAGGACATCATTCGGGTGCGGCAGGCCAATCGCGAAGCAGAACAGGACCTGCTCGCGTTGGCCGATGTGAAGTGGCTCAAGGCCTGGCTTCGCAGCCTGCGGCGGCGCCCCGTGGATGATTTCAACGATTTCCCGTTCTGAATCTGATTTTCTTCGGTCGAGCCGTGATAGGGCAGGCTGGGCGCGGTGGTAGAATGCGCGCCGCGCTGCCTCCTTCAGTCTGTCTGCGGCGCGTCGCGATTGGCTCTTCCTTCCGCGTTTCCCCCCAAGAGTTTCTGCCTAGACTGGTTCGTGCCACGTTCGCACTTTGTGCCGTGCACGTGGGGCCGATTCCAGGAGCATTCCCATGAAATTTACCGAACTCGGCCTCGATGCCGGGATTTTGCGTGCCGTTACCGATCAGGGCTACGACACGCCCACGCCGATTCAGGCCCAGGCGATTCCCCTTGTGCTGGCCGGCCGCGACCTGATGGCGGCGGCACAGACCGGCACTGGCAAGACCGCCGGCTTCACCCTGCCCATCCTGCAACTGCTATCGCAGGGCAGCGGCCTTTCCGCCAAACGCTTCAAGCCGCGGGCGCTGGTACTGGTGCCGACGCGCGAACTGGCGGTGCAGGTGAATGAAAGCGTGCGCACCTACGGCAAGCATCTGCCGCTGCGTTCGACCGCCATCTTCGGCGGTGTCGGCATCGGCCCGCAGACGCGCATCCTGCGCGCCGGCGTCGATATCGTCGTCGCCACGCCGGGGCGTCTGCTCGACCATCTCAATCAGCGCAATATCGATCTTTCCGGCATCGAAATCCTGGTGCTGGACGAAGCCGACCGCATGCTCGACATGGGCTTCATCCGCGATATCCGCAAGATTCTCGCGTTGATGCCGAAGAAGAAACAGAGCCTGCTCTTCTCGGCGACCTTTTCGGACGAGATTCGCGGCTTGGTTGCCGGCCTGCTCAATAATCCGGCCACCGTCGAGGTGGCCCGCCGCAACGCGCCGGCCGAAGCCGTGGCGCAGTGGATCTATCACGTTGATCGCGAGCGCAAGCGCGACCTGCTGATCCACCTGATCGAGGAGCATCAGTGGCATCAGGTGCTGGTGTTCGCCCGCACCAAACACGGCGCCGACGCGCTCTCCGAACGACTGGGCCGCGCTGGCATCCGCTCGGCCGCCCTCCACGGTAACAAGAGCCAGGGCCAGCGTCAGCGCGCGCTGGACGACTTCAAGGCGCTCAAGGTGCATGTGCTGGTGGCGACCGATATTGCCGCGCGCGGCATCGACATCAACGAACTGCCGCATGTGGTGAACTATGAGTTGCCCAACGTGGCCGAGGATTACGTGCATCGCATCGGCCGCACCGGCCGTGCCGGCAGTTCGGGCGAGGCCATCTCGCTGGTTTGCGTTGATGAATACAAGCTGCTGCGCGACATTGAGCGTCTGCTGAAGCGCGAACTGGAAAAACGGATCATTCCGGGCTTCGAGCCCGATCCGCGCATCAAGGCCGAGCCGATCATGAAAGGCCGCCGCAGCGATGCGACGGGCGCCTCGCCGGGAGGCCGCTCCAGCCACGGTGGTTTCCGTCCGCCCCAGCCGGCCAAATCGAACCGCAAGAGCCCCGCGCGTAGTGGCGGTACCCACCAACCGGGTGGACGCCACCACTGAGTCACCAAGAGCCGCTGAACTCGCGCGCTGGGGCCACTCCGACAGAGTGGTGGCCCCACGGACGCGACTTCTTATGCGAAATTGATGCGCTTGACTTGAAAAAGTCGGCGCTAGCGGTACGGCAACGGCCCCGGCCCCGGTCGGGGCGCTTTCAGGCGGATTGCGAGGCGACGGTCGCAGCCGCCTGCTTTTCTTCGAAGACCAGCTTCACCTTGATGTCGTCGCTGTCGTGATCGAGGTCGATGGTGACTCGGCCGCCGTTGAGCAACCGGCCAAACAGCAGTTCGTCGGCCAGCGCGGAACGGATGGTGTCCTGGATCAGGCGCGCCATGGGGCGGGCGCCCATCAGCGGGTCGAAGCCCTTTTCGGCCAGCCAGGCACGCAGGTGATCGGTGAAGATGGCCTCGACTTTCTTCTCGTGCAACTGACCTTCGAGTTGCATGAGGAACTTGTCGACCACGCGCAGGATGATTTCGTTGTCGAGCGCCTTGAATGAAATGATGGCGTCGAGCCGGTTGCGGAATTCGGGCGAAAACATGCGCTTGATGTCGGCCATTTCGTCGCCGGCCTGCTTGTTCGAGGTGAAACCCATGGAGGCTTTCTGCAAGGCCTCGGCGCCGGCGTTGGTGGTCATGACGATGACGACGTTGCGGAAATCGGCCTTGCGGCCGTTGTTGTCGGTCAGCGTGCCGTGGTCCATCACCTGCAGAAGGATGTTGAAAACGTCGGGGTGCGCCTTCTCGATCTCGTCGAGCAGCAGCACCGAGTGCGGTTTCTTGGTCACGGCTTCGGTCAGCAGGCCGCCCTGGTCGAAACCGACATAGCCCGGCGGCGCACCGATGAGGCGGCTGACCGCGTGGCGCTCCATGTATTCGGACATATCGAAGCGGATCAGCTCGATGCCCATGCAGTAGGCCAGCTGGCGCGCGACTTCGGTCTTGCCGACGCCGGTGGGGCCGGAAAACAGGAAGCTGCCGATGGGCTTGGTGGGGCTGCCGAGGCCGGAGCGCGACATCTTGATGGCCTTGGCCAGCGCCTCGATGGCCGGGTCCTGGCCGAAGACCACGCTCTTGAGGTCGCGGTCGAGATTCTTCAGCGCCGAGCGGTCGTCGGCCGATACATGCTGCGGCGGGATGCGGGCAATCCGGGCGACGATTTCCTCGATTTCCTGCTTGCCGATGATTTTTTTCTGCTTCGACTTGGGCAGGATGCGCTGCGCGGCGCCGGCTTCGTCGATGACGTCGATGGCCTTGTCCGGCAGGTGACGATCGGTGATGTACTTGGCGGACAGTTCGGCGGCGTTGGTGATGGCGGCGGCCGAATACTTGACGCCGTGGTGCTCCTCGAAGCGTGTCTTGAGGCCGCGCAGGATGGACACGGTTTCTTCCACCGAAGGCTCATCGACGTCGATTTTCTGGAAGCGGCGCGATAGCGCGTGATCCTTCTCGAAAACGCCGCGAAACTCGTTGTAAGTGGTGGCGCCGATGCACTTGAGGCTACCGGAGGAGAGCGCCGGCTTCAGCAGGTTGGAGGCGTCCATGGTGCCGCCAGAGGCGGCGCCGGCACCGATCAGCGTGTGAATCTCGTCAATGAAGAGGATGGAATCCGGGTTGTCGAGCAACTGTTTGAGCACGCCCTTGAGGCGCTGCTCGAAGTCGCCGCGATATTTGGTGCCCGCCAGCAGAGCGCCCATGTCGAGGGCAAAAACGGTGGCTTTGGCAAGAATTTCCGGCACCTGCCCCTCGACAATGCGTCGCGCCAGGCCTTCGGCAATGGCTGTCTTGCCGACGCCGGCTTCGCCGACCAGCAGCGGGTTGTTCTTGCGGCGGCGGCAAAGTGTCTGCACCACACGCTCGATTTCCTTGTCGCGACCGATCAGCGGGTCGATCTTGCCGGTAAGCGCCAGCTGATTGAGGTTCTGGGTAAAGCTGTCGAGCGGGCTGGCTTTTTCCTGCGCGTCGTTTTCATGCTCGGCCGGTTCGTCGCTACGGTGGGCCGGTTGCGGTGTCTTGGTAATGCCGTGGGAGATGTAGTTCACCACGTCGAGGCGCGAGACGTTCTGGCGCTGGAGGAAATAGACGGCGTGCGAATCCTTCTCGCCGAAGATCGCCACCAGCACATTGGCGCCGGTGACTTCCTTTTTGCCCGATGACTGCACATGCAGGATGGCACGCTGAATCACCCGCTGGAAGCCCAGCGTTGGCTGGGTGTCGATTTCTTCAGCGCCAGCGAGGGTGGGCGTGTGCTGGTTAACGAAGTTGATCAGTTCGAGTCGTAACTCGTCGATGTTGGCGGCGCAGGCGCGCAGCACCTCGGCCGCCGAGGGGTTGTCCAGCAGCGCCAGCAACAGGTGTTCGACGGTGATGAACTCGTGGCGTTTTTGCCGCGCCTCGACGAAGGCCAAGTGCAGGCTGACTTCCAGTTCTTGCGCAATCATCAACTTTCCTCCATCACGCACACCAGCGGGTGCTGGTGCTTCTGCGCGAATGACGATACCTGCTCCACCTTGGTGGCCGCGACGTCGCGTGGATAGACGCCGCAGACACCTTTCCCCTCGCGATGAACCTTGAGCATGACCACCGTGGCCTGCTCGCGGTTCATGCCGAAAAACCTTTGCAACACGACGACGACGAAATCCATCGGCGTGAAATCGTCGTTGAGCACCACCACCCGGTAAAGCGGCGGTGGCTTGACACGACTCTTTTGCGGTTCGAGGGCGACACCCCCGTCTCGCATGGGATTCTTGCGGAATGGCATGAAATCATTCTAATGCGAATTCTGGAGGCGACCGTGCCATCACCAAGGTGCGAACAGGCTGGTGAATGCCCGATATTTCAGGGCAGGCGTTAATTTGACAAGCGCTGAATGTGTTGGAAAACAACGATATTGCGTCGCAGCAAAAAAAAATCTTGACGCCTTCAATCAAAGTGCGTAAAAGGCAAATCGTGTTTGTGTCTTGCTCTGCCGCAGTGGGCTCGTCTTGCAAACATGCTCGGCGCGCCCGCATTCCCGTAGGCGTTCCGTTTCGTGTTTTATTTTAAGGAAGAGGTTTATGGCAACTGGTACAGTCAAGTGGTTCAACGACGCCAAGGGTTTCGGATTCATCACGCCGGATGACGGCAGCGAGGATCTGTTCGCCCATTTCTCGGCGATCAACATGGCGGGCTTCAAGTCGCTGAAAGAAGGCGAGAAGGTCCAATTCGAGGTCGTGCAGGGCCCGAAAGGAAAGCAGGCGTCGAACATCCAGAAGCCCTGAGCCATCGCATTCGTTTTAAATGAAAAGCCCGCCCGGCATCAAACCGGGCGGGCTTTTTTTCGGCCTTTTCTTGCGTGTTGACGAACTACATCCTGTCGATCATCGCCTGACCGAATGCCGAACATTTGACTTCAGTGGCGCCTTCCATTAGTCGGGCAAAGTCATAGGTGACGATCTTGTCGGCGATGGCGGCTTCCATGGCCGCGATGATCAGATCGGCGGCTTCCTTCCAGCCCATGTGGCGCAACATCATCTCGGCGGAAAGAATCAGCGAACCGGGGTTCACATAGTCCTTGCCGGCATACTTGGGTGCGGTGCCATGGGTGGCTTCAAATACCGCGTAGGTGTCGGAAATGTTGGCGCCCGGCGCGATGCCGATGCCGCCGACCTGCGCTGCCAGCGCATCCGAAACGTAATCGCCGTTGAGGTTTAGGGTGGCGATCACGTCGTACTCGGCGGGCCGCAGCAGGATTTGTTGCAAGAAAGCATCGGCGATGGCGTCCTTGACGACGATGTCGCGGCCGCTGTGCGGATTCTTGAACGAGCACCAAGGGCCGCCGTCGATGGGCTTGGCGCCGAATTCATTCTGCGCCAGGGCGTAGCCCCAGTCGCGGAAGGCGCCCTCGGTGAACTTCATGATGTTGCCCTTGTGCACCAGCGTCACGCTCTTGCGGTCGTTGTCAATGGCGTACTTGATTGCGGCGCGCACCAGACGCTCGGTGCCTTCGCGTGACACCGGCTTGATGCCGATGCCCGAGGTGGCGGGAAAACGGATTTTCTTGACGCCCA